>WTAK01000382.1 GCA_013139625.1 Candidatus Delongbacteria bacterium
AAGACATCCTCATATTTTCGGAGAAAAAAAGAAACTTACTCCCGATGAAGTAAAAAGCAATTGGGAACTGATCAAAAAAGATAAAGAAGGTAAGAAACGAATACTTGATGGTGTTCCAAAAAGTTACAATGCATTGCTACGATCGTTACGAATTCAAGATAAAGTTGCTTCAGTCGGCTTTGAATGGAATAACTCAGTAGATATCATCGAAAAGATAAAAGAAGAAATGAATGAGCTTGAAGAAGGTATCATAAACAATGATATCGTTAACATAGAGGAAGAAATTGGGGATGTGCTATTCGTAATGGTCAACCTTGCAAAAAGGCTTAAAGTTAATCCTGAGGACGCTCTCCAAAAAGCGAATAATAAATTCATCGGTAGATTTAACTATATTGAAGAGAAAGTTGAGAGTAATGGTGAGAAAATGCAGGATAAATCTTTGGAGGAATTAGATTTTTTCTGGGATGAAGCAAAGGCAATCGAGAGAGGTCAGAAATGATTAAAATAACCAGTGCTAAAAATGAAAAGATAAAAGACCTTATTAAGTTCAGGAATAAGAATGGAAAACTTACTAAAAATGAAATCTTAATAGAAGGTAGCAGAGAGCTTGAACGAGCTTTAGCTGCCGATATCAAAATCTTAGAAACTTACTTCTGTACCGACCTGATAGATGCTGATCAAAAAGAACTATTGGCGGATGTTACAGCAAACTCTGAAAAATTATTTCAAGTTGATAAATTTGTATTTGAGAAAATAGCTTATAAAAACAATCCTTTCGGAATTATTGTAAAAGCAGAATTCATTCCAAGCAAACTTGAAGATATTGTAATAACAGATAATTCATTGATCCTTGTAGCAGAGTCCATCGAAAAACCCGGAAATCTTGGTGCTTTGATGAGAACTGCTGATGGTGCCGGTGTGGATACAATTATCCTTGCTAATAAAATCACTGACTATAGAAATCCTAATGTTATCAGAGCTTCTACCGGAACTATATTCTCTAAAAAAATTATTGAAGCAAGTTCTCAAGAAGTTATTTCATTTTTGAAAAAGAACAACATTGAAATAATTGTCGCTGACCCTTATGCTGAGAAAATGTATTATGACATAGATTATTCTAAGAAAACTGCTATTGTCGTTGGATCTGAGGCCTTTGGGTTATCCGATGAATTTAAAGAAAATGCTGATACATTGGTTAAAATACCAATGAAAGGCTACGCCGATTCACTTAATGTAAATCAAGCTGCAACCATTGTACTATATGAAGCCGTAAGGCAGAGAAGCAATTAAAAATGTAGGGGACGGTTTCAAACCGTCCCCTCTTTTTTGTGTAATTTATTTCACTAATATCATTTTCTTCGATTCTGACCTATCATTTACCTTCAACGTATAAAAATATATACCTGAATTTAGTTTTGTTGCATCAAAGTTCACTGAATGAGAACCCTTTTCAAGCTTCTCATTTTTCAGATCAACAACAAGTTCTCCTTTTGTATTAAATATAGAAAGCTTTACATCGGAATCTTTTTGCAAGCTAAATGGAATACTTGTTGATGGGTTAAATGGATTCGGATAGTTCTGTTCTAATTCAAAATCCTTAACCATTGAAACTTCTTCTGCTTGAATACCTCCAAATCTATAACTAATTTCCCAAGTACTAAGAAATTGTTCATATTCTAAATAATTATCTTCCATACCTGCGATGTCAAAAAATTGGCATGCTGCATAAGCATAATAATAATCATCTCTAAAAGATCCATGATTAGAAATACTCCAACCTTCCTCATGAATTGTTCCCGTATTAGTAGCATTCCCAGCATAATTTAAGTACCAAATAGGATCTTCAGGAATCCCAGTTTCAACCTCAACAATCATACCATGTTCCCAAGAATTGCCATCGTCACCTGAAAAAATTAAATATCCATCATCGTAGTATTTATAATCATAATCGTTAACTTCCGGATAAAAAGGTATAGCTCTTGATGAAGGTTTGTCAAGCCAAGATGCAAAGAAGCTACCATAACCCATGTAGCATATACTTAAAGCATTCCTTGTTGAGTACTTCCATTCCATTCCATTATTTTCTACTTTCCATCCTTTATCATTGTCAACTAAATTAGCTATTTTTACTGCGGGTTGCCATGCTACACCGGTATCTGTGATAGTTCCTTTGATATCATAATATCCAGCTCTAAAGCCATTGTCTGTCCAAGGAAAGATCACACCGGGATATTCAGATGAGCCAGGGAAAACTTTAGTTAGGACATGAACGATATTTAACTCTGTGGTTATCGCAGAAATATTCCAGGTGATAAAAGGATCGTCAATAACCACGGTTGTTGTATCATAAATGATTTGATGTGTTGAAAGGTCATATCCTATAGAATCGTTAAATGTTAGAGTTTCTCCATACCAATCAAAAAGCTCATCCATCGGGACCTGGAACATTTTTCCATTATCTGTAGACCAAGAAGGTACAAAACCGGAACTATCCATCAATGCAGCTCCCCAACCATTCGTGTAAATATAAGATAATCTAGGGTTATTTTGATCATTATTTCTTGTCATTGCAACTCCGACACCCTTACCTGTTCCGTTACCAAGAATATCTTTGGCATAGCTGAAATACATTGCGCTAGCTTCTTCATCGCCCGGAGGCACTTTTTCACCATTATTATTTAGTAAATCAAATTGCATCAGGTTGTGATTAGTCCATTCCCAACTTCCCTGGTCTCTAGGAATCATAGACCTGCCAACAATACAATTAACTAATGAATAATTACGCATGTCTTTCCATGTTTGCGACCAATAATAATAACCTGTGGAAGGATCATAAACCACATCTCCAGTTCCTTGCCATGCTGTTTGCATAACAATACTACTGTCTGTACTTTCAATTCTTTTAGGTTCTGACCATGTAGCAAAATCATATCCCCAACTTACATCTGCAACAGTAAACATTGGTTGAGAAGTGTACGGGCTATATTCTTCCCAATCACTGAAAATACAAAAAAAATAACCATTTATAAATTCACAAGCAAATGGGAATCTACCCCTCGGTAATGAACCAGTGCTTTGATATTCTGAGCTAAGATATATATTTTGAGTAGAGAAAAAATATTCTGATGACGGTGGACTTCCTACTGTTTCACCAAGCATGCCACCTATAACTCCTGTTCCCAATGAGTTATTTAATTTCCTGTAAATTGAACCGTGCATTATACCAGTCGCATCATCAAAATTTGCTTGTACTTTTCTGTTGTAGCCTTGATACCATCCATACCCACTACCACTTTTATCAAAAGAGTTAGCATTTCCTGAATACTCTTTATTTGAAGAATAGTTTATTAACGAAGTGGGTTCATGGATAATTGGTGCTTTGACCAATTTAGATGGAACTGCATTTTTTGGATTAAATCCAAAGGAAATTGAAACAAAAATAAGTAACATTACTAAACTTATCTGCTTATACATGATATTCTCCTGCAATATTTTACACATTCATGAATCTCTTTCGATAATATCATTATAATTAGTAATTTATCGAAAAGCAAATGAAAAATATTAAATATTTGGGGGTTTATCCAATTATTGACAATGTCGAAGAGGTCCCGATCCTATCAGCACCGGCTTCTATAAATTTTTCAACAGTTTCTTTATCTCTGATTCCACCTGATGCTTTTATCTTGATCTGGTCTTTAAAAGTTTCCTTGATCAAAGCAATATGCTCAAGCTTTGCACCTTCCCCGACAAACCCAGTGGAAGTTTTCACAAAATCAATATTATTTTCAACAAGTAAGGTTGTAATATTTATGATCTGTTGAACATTAAGCAATGAAGTCTCAATTATTACTTTCAATATTCTACTTGAACAAGCTTTTCGATAAGCAGCAAATTCTAAATTCAAGCCTTTCCAGTCTTCATTAGTAACAAGAGCATTATCAATAACAAGATCGATCTCATTTGCCCCGTTATAAATAGCATCCTGTATCTCATAGAGCTTGACACTGAAAGAATTATAACCCAGTGGAAAACCTATAACAGTGCAGATGGAAAGAGCATTTGTAGAAATTATATCCGAAGTTAAAGTTAGCATAGATGGTGAAACAACTAAAGTTGGGATATCATTATCCAAACATAGTTTTACGGACTCTTCAATATCCTTCTTAGTCAACCCTTGCTTAAGGATAGTATGTTCCAAATATGAATTTAACTGCATTTTGATCTCCTTATTATAAGAAAGGGCGTTATTGAATAACGCCCTTCATACTATCGCTTGTAAATTTATTTAAATAGTAATGCTTTATAAGTTTTAGTGTAGTTACTTGTCTTAAGCGTGTAATAATAAACCCCTGAGGCAAGTTGTACACTACTGTTGTCATTTGCTTTCCAGCTTACACTATGACTACCTGCTTTATAGAAAGAATCAAGCAGAGTTTTTACCAATGATCCGTTAGAATCGTATATTTTAAGTATTACATTATCATCTTTCTGCAGATCAAATCTGATCGTTGTCTCAGGGTTAAAAGGATTAGGATAGTTATGATATAATTGTGTAATCACTGGAATATTTTCATCAATGGAAGTAAAATCTATCGTCCATGTAACAAAATCCTCTGTAAATTTATCACTCACAACTGCTTTTACTTCATGAATTCCAAATTCTGCAAAATTTATTGATCTTGTATTAGTTCCCGATTCAATAAGGACATCATTCAAATACCAGTTATAAATAAGCTCTGAACTTCCGGTATCCTCATCCTCAACAACTACTGAGAATTCCTGAGATATTGCTGCATCAAAAGTTAGTTCCCCCTCTGTAGGATAGAATTCCGTAATG
>WTAK01000326.1 GCA_013139625.1 Candidatus Delongbacteria bacterium
CTTTTCACCTCCGGATAGGTTCAAATTATCCCTGTCAAGTAGGTCGGATATCTCAAGTTGTTCGGCAATGTTTTTCACGGTTGTCGCAATCTTATCTTTAGGTGTTTTTCTAACCTTGAGACCATAAGCAATATTATCTCTGACGTTCATATGAGGGAATAGCATATAGTCTTGATATATCAAGGCAGTTTTATTGATACTCAGACCTGTAAGATCACCGGAATCGGGCTTTAGCAATCCTGCCAGAAGTTCAAGAATAATTGTTTTACCTGCTCCACTTGGACCAAGTATTACAAAATATTCGCCTTTATTTATCTCAAGAGAAAGATCTTTAAGCTTAAAAGTGCCAAGAGATTTATTCATTTTATCAAACTTTATCATCTGTCCTCCTTCCTTTGTCTTCAAGGAGTCTTAGGCTAATAAATACTAACAGGCAGATGAGGATCAGAACAACAGCGACAGGTCTTGCATATTTCAATCCGAAAGCTTCGTACCTGTCATATATTAAAATTGGTGTTATCATAGGATGATAGGCAAGGATTATAACAGCACCGAACTCTGAGATACCTCTTGCCCACATCATTATAGAACCGCTGAGAATAGATCTTTTTACCATCGGGAGAGAGATTGTAAAGAATGCTCTTAGAGGTGATGCTCCAAGAGTAATTGCAACCTTTTCATAGCGGGGATCAATAAGCTTAAATCCATTTTTCACAGCGTTAATAAGAAAAGGAACTGAAACGAAAAACATAGCTACTGATATCGCAATTTCAGTTCCCATTATCGACATACCTGTCAGTTGCCCGAATAGTGATTTCCTGCCACATACAGAAAGTAAAGCAATACCTGCCGCAGTATGAGGTATGATCACAGGCAGATCAATAATGCCTTCGATTATCTTCTTTCCGCGAAAATTATACCTAGCTACTAAATATCCTGTTGGCACACCTACGATCAAAGCGAAGATAGTTGACCAAAGAGATGCTCTCAATGTCAGAAATATAGATGAAGTTACTTCCTTGTCGAGCAATGTATCGAATATCTCAGATATACTCACTCCAAAGATCATATTGATCAATGGAAAAGCGATGAAGAATATCAGTAAAGCTGCTAGTGGTATGAATATCTTTTTCATTAGATTGGTTTAGCCAGATTCTTTAGGTTGTCAGGTAATTTATCATACTCCAATGTTTCCGTAGGTGTAATAAGCGGATGTCCATTCTTTCTCATAATTTGATTACCTTCAGGGCTGAGAACGAACTTTACAAATTTAGTTCCCCATTCTTTACTCGGAGCGTTCAAAGGAACGGTGATTCCATAGACCATCGGAGCACCTTTTTTTGTGATTTTCTCACCTGGTTTTTTTCCTGTAAGCTCAATTGTTGCTGAAGAATAATAATCTCTAAGTGTAAAAGTTCCTAAATTTACTTCAGGTGGAAGAGTAATGAATTTACTGTGATGCTGCTCTGCAACCGATCTATAGATGAATAAATAATCGATTTCTCCGGCATCCAGCATTGCAAGAAGATCAACTTCTTTAGGTCTAACATTTTTTTGAGGGCATCCTTCTTTAAGCTCTGCAAAAAGATTTGCTTCTTGGTAGAATTTCTCTGCAAGTTGCCAAACTAGAATTGTTCTATAGCCACAGGGGTCTTTATCCGGCTCAGAATGACCGTATTCAACATTGTCTTTCAGGAGAATTTCATACCAATTCTCAGGGTTGATCTCATCAGCTCTGTTTGATTTGTCGGAGTACATGATAACCATTTCATTGGTTACAAAATTCAAGCAATAGTCAGCATACTCAGGGAAGAGTAAAGTTCTGATAACTGATTCATCTGCAGAAGCCATCACGTCGGCTTCTCTTTTTTGGTCGGTGATCTTTCTAGCACATGCTCTACTACCTGCTGCTTCAAGTAATACTTCTACATTTGGATTGATCTTTTCAAATGCTGTTTTGACATCTCTGAACGGTTTCGCCAAAGATCCCGCATGAAAAACTGTTAGTTTAATTTTTTCAACAGGTTTTTCAGTCCCTTCACTTTCTTTTTTACTACACGATACTACAAGCATTAGTACAAATAAAATTGCCAGTATCTTTTTCATGATTTCCTCCATTAATAAATTGAATTAAACTTTTTTCAAGCTTAATAAATTAGATATTTATGAAAGGGAAAATTTCTTGATAATATATTTTCTCCTTTCCAAACACGGGAGGCTCTGTCCTTTCGAACAAAACCCATCGGTTCAAATCCCATAGATGTTTCCTTAGGAATGTGAACTCGGAGTTTATTAGGACAGAAAGATACGAAAGGAATTGACAATTTACAATGGACAATTTCCTTATTTCGATAACCGATTATTAATATTATCTTATTATCAAATAAACGACAAGAGTTAATATGAAATTATTTGAATACGGTGAAGATAATATTGAAGATGTAGCACCTGAAATGATACCTTTGGCAGAGAGGATCAGAGCGAACAAACTTTCAGATTATGTAGGTCAAGAGCATCTGACAGGTAAGAACGGTATTATCAGGAAAATGTTGAAAGGGAATACTGTATTTTCAATGATGTTCTGGGGTCCTCCGGGAACAGGGAAGACTACGCTTGCAAGATTGATCGCGAATGAATCAGATTCCAAATTTATTAAGATCAGTGCAGTAAGTTCAGGCGTGAAAGATCTCAGGGAGATAATTTTCAATGCTTCTATTTCCGTGCGAAACGGGCAAAGTGTAATTCTTTTCATAGATGAGATCCACAGATATAACAAAGGTCAGCAGGATGCTCTTTTGAACTCAGTGGAAAAAGGTATTATCCGTCTTATTGGTGCTACTACAGAAAATCCTTCATTTGAGGTTAACTCTGCACTTCTATCTCGAAGTATGGTACTTAAGTTAAAGTCACTTGATGATGATTCTTTGCTAAATATTCTCGAAAGAGCGATCAAAGATGACGTTGTTATCAAAGAGATGAAAGTATCATTGGATGATGAATCTAAGAAGATACTTATTGAGTCATCGGGTGGTGATGCCAGAAAAATGCTTAACACTTTAGAGTTGGCTATTCATATCGTAGGTAAGAAGAAAAATATTAAGATCACTGCAAAAGAAGTTAAAAATGCTCTCACCGATGGTAGAAAACGATACGATAAGACAGGTGATTACCATTATGATATCATAAGTGCATTTATAAAAAGTGTCAGAGGTTCTGATCCTGATGCAGCTTTGTATTATCTTGCCAGAATGCTTGATGCAGGGGAAAAGCCTGAATTTTTAGCACGTAGATTGTTGATCTTAGCATCTGAAGATATTGGAAATGCCTCTCCGAATGGGTTGGTTATTGCTCAAGCATGTTTCGATGCTGTTAGAGTTCTTGGAATGCCCGAAGCTAGAATTACTTTAGCTCAAGCTACTACATATTTAGCTGCACAACCAAAGTCGAATGCTTCTTATATGGCGTTAAAAAAAGCAGAGAAAGCTGTTGAGGAGGCCGGAGATCTTGCGGAAGTACCTCTTCATCTCAGAAACGCACCTACAAAGTTGATGAAGAAGCTCGGTTATGGGAAAGGGTATATTTATCCTCATGATGAGGAAGGACATTTTGCTCTACAGGATTATATGCCTGAGAGGTTGAAAGGGGAGCAGTTTTATTATCCTAGCGAGAATGGGTTGGAGAAGCAGATCAAGGAGAGGTTGAAGGGGATGTGGAAAGGGAAGAAGGAATATAAATAAAAATGTTTCCGTAGGGGCAGGTTCCCATGCCTGTCCGGATGCGTATTGACATACGCCCGATTCAATGTAGGGTACGGTTTTAAACCGTACCCTTTTTTTATGTTTTTTTACGTTAATGTGTCATTATAATTTGTAGGGGCTGGTCTTGTGCCTGCCCTCATTTAATTAAAGGGCGACCACAAGGGTTCGCCGCTACAAATTTCATTAACGGCAGGTAAGTCAAAAGAAAAAATCGTTCAACTACCGATCGAAAACAATGTAAGAGGAGCGCAAAGCTGTTTGGCTAGTAATCTTAGCCACCTAATCCTTCACCTAGTTGCATAAATGGTATTAACAAACGAGCAAAAACAACCCACCATATTGAGTAA
>WTAK01000332.1 GCA_013139625.1 Candidatus Delongbacteria bacterium
TGTGATAACAAAGCTATATAATTTCTATCCTGATTATAAGATACATGTAATAATAAATGATTATGACGACATGGCAAATGGTGGAGCATACTATTATAATGACAAAATGTCTCTATGGGCTCCTGCTTTTGACACCGTGCTCAGAGGAGATCATTTTTGGTTTACAAACCTATTTACACATGAATTTACACATATGATACAGCTGCAAGTACCCAGAAAAACTTCAAAGATGTTCCCTGGCATATATCTTCAATGGACAGGCTATGAGGATGAAAAAAGGGAAGATGTGTTGACTGGTTTTCCGAATGTTCTTTCATCTGCAAATATACCTATGAATATTATACCGCCTTGGTTCGCTGAAGGAGTTGCACAGAATCAGGACTTAGATACATTGCATTATGATTTCTGGGATGCGAACAGAGATATGGTCTTAAGAGAGCGTATCTTGGAAGGGAAGCATTTAAAATATGCTCAACTTGGAGATTTTTACAATAGAAGTTCTCATGAGGCTGAAAGTATTTATAACACAGGCTTTGCGTTTGTAAAATATATGTTCAAAGAATATGGTAAAGATGTACCGTATAAGATCTCAGTAGAAATGGGTAAATTTTTCTCATTTTCTTTTGAAGAAGCAATAAAAAAAGTAACAGGGAAAAGAGGAGATGAACTTTACTCCGATTGGATAAATAGTGTTAAAGATGAATACAAAGAAAAGATAAAGAATGTTGAAGCTAACCTTGTTACAGGTAAAGATATATCTGACTCTGCTTTTGTAAACTCACATCCTAAATTTTCACCTGATGGGAAATATTTAGCTTTCTTATCTACAAAAGTAGGTGGAGAGCCATCATTCTATCGTAGAGATATTCATATTAAGGACTTGGCGACAGATTCAATTAAATTTACAGTTCCGGCAGTAATATTTTCATCATACTCATGGTCGCCTGATAGCAAATCTATATATTTCTCAAGAAATGACAAACACAGTATCTATGGTAATAATTACTTGGACATATTCCACTTTGACATCAAAGAGGAAGAAGAAGAAAAGATAACTCACGGGATGAGAGCAGCAAACCCTGAAGTATCTCCTGATGGCAAAAAGATAGCTTTTGTATCTACACATGACGGAACAAGAAATCTTTTTATCTATGATATCAAAAAAGATGTTGCAGTAAACCTTACAAAGAAAGATGATGGAACTCAATACTTCTTACCTAGATGGAATAAAGATGGATCTAAGATACTAATAGACAGATCACATATAGAATTTGGAAAAGATATCGTAGAAGTTGATACAACAGGCAATGTTACAACAATAATTTCGACAAAATATGATGATCGGGATCCGATTTATTCTCTTGATGGGAACTTAATTTATTATTCAAGTGACAGAACAGGCATATTTAATATTTATAGAAGAAATTTATTTACAAATGAAGATGAATTGATCACAAATGTAAGGGGTGGAGCGTTCTATCCTGAACTGCAGAATGATACACTTGTTTATGTTAGCTACAATGGTATAAAGACGAATATTTATTCGCTGCAAGGTTTACAGCCAATAGAAAAATCAAAAGCAAAATATATAGATTATCAAGTTCATGATAATAATTTCTTAACATTCGAAGCTATTGATTATTTAAAGGATTCAAGAAGATATGCTAATGATTTTCAAAGCATAATGATCGTTCCAAGATTAGCTTTCGACAATTATAATTTCAAACCGGGTATTTATTTTTTCTTGAGTGATTATCTGGATAAAGTATCCTTGTTCGGTGGTTATAACAGAGGTTTGAATGGTGATTCTGATCTGTTCGCTATGACTGAGTTTAAGTTCTTATTGCCTACTATTTACGCAATGGGATTTAATATGGTAAGGAATGATGAAAATACTTTCATAAACGAAAGAGTAATTTTAGTTGTTGATAGTTTGCCTGATGGTACTGATGTGCCAATCTATGAAGTAAATGACATAGACTTTACTTACGATATAATGGAACTGAATTTTGGAATAAAGGTACCATTTACTCTAAAGCCTAAGGTATTTGGTTATGCTCTCGGTGAATTAGATGCGGAAGCTTTTTTTGCGTATGTAAGAAGTGATGCGAGTGCTGATTATGGTGATTTCATTCTAAAGTACACATACTTCAAAGAAAAAAGCTATAATGTGAAATTAAATCTTTACAGCAATAAATTCAGGTTCAATCACTACATAAACAGAACATACGGTAGAGATATCACATTTACATATTCAAGGCATATAACTGATTTTATAACAGGATTTTCTCTAAACTCAGATTATGGAACGCTACAGGAAGATTATAAAAAGTATAACTATAACCAATATGATCTTGATGTAAAAGAATATTTCAAGTTACCTTTAGAGTCAGGATTAACAGTAAAAATGAAACTTTCATATTTAGATGATGAAAATATAGATTCATTTTATTATAATTACATCGGTGGCTTGATCGGATTGCAGGGATATTCTTTCTATAGCTTAGGAGGAACAAAGACAGCTTATGCATCTACCATGTTAAGATTCCCGATAATTCAGAGAACGGATAAATTATTCGGTGTATATAATTTCAAAAATCTATATGGTGGAATCTTCTTTGGGGCAGGAACTGCATGGACAAAAGAAACCATGTCAGATTCTTTCAGTGATCTTAAAAAAAGTGTTGGAGTTAATCTAAGATTATTTGGTACATTGTTCTATGGTTTCCCTCTTTCAGTTGAATATACTGCCGCTTATGGATTGGATGAATTTGAAAATGGGGATGTTACTTACGGGAAGGAAGTAAGAAGTTATTTAACGGTACTGTTCGATTTTATTGACTTTTAAATATGGATAATTATAAATTAAAGATACAGGTGAAAATTATGAAATATAAGAGAATATTAATAGTAATAATGATACTTGGATTCACGATCTCGATGTTCAGTCAAACTATAAATTATAGCGGTATTTCAGATATCATGTTAGCACAGAATGATGATACTACTGAGACGGAAGTATCTACTCCAAGGATAAAGAGTAAAAAGAAAGCTGAGTATAAAGATAATATGAGCCCAATGATAGCTTCAGGACTTTCACTTTTATTACCGGGTGCAGGTGAATTCTATGGTAAAGATTATATAAGATCCGGTATCTTTTTAGGTATTGAAGCAATTGCAGTATCAGTATGGTATACTTATGACTCAAAAGGAGATGATTTCACTTCTGAATTTGAAACATTCGCAGATAATAATTTTAGCGAAGACCGATATTACGGTGGGTTGATGGGAATGTCGCAGAATTTCTTAGATTATCTAAATGACTCTGATTGGATAGATGCATCAGAAATTTGGAGTTTAGATTATTTTAGCAACAGAGATAATTGGACTTGGGAAGAACAAGATTCTTTATGTATCGTTGATATGCTTGAGTTATCATTTAGAAGTGATGATACAGAAACTCCTGAGTTTGAAGGTTTTAACGGTGTAAATATTAATTTATATAATCTTGATAATGCTTCTAAGCAATTCACACACAATCTACCGGCAAGAAAAACACAGCAGTATTATGAAATGGTTGGTAAATACCACCAATTTGCATGTGGATGGAGTGATTTTGAAGGATACAAAAGGGATGCTGAGGGTGATATTATTTATGCAGTAGACTATGCTGCTAATGGAATTGATACTTTAGCTGTAAGACCAGAATTGATTGAAGAGGGAACAACAGATAGTTTCAATTATAGCGAAGATGGCGGTTATGATTCTGCTGAACATGTTGATTTTTACGAGGAGCTTAGATACGATGCGAATATGGCTTATGAAACAGGACAAAATTGGTTGATGATAACACTGCTTAATCATGTAGCTTCTGCATTTGATGCTGCTTATGTTATAAAATCAAAGTATTCAATAGAAACAAAATTAAGAATAGAAAATAACGATAAAGCGGATATTCTTGGGCTTGATAATTATAAGTTAACTTATTCAGTTAACTGGTAAAAAAGATACTGAATCAAGTTCAGCATGACAAGGAAAGTATGAAATTTAAATTTGTACATATCATATCACTAATTTTACTATTATCATTTGCGAATATTCTTGTTGCGGAAGATATAGTGCCATTTAACAATCTTGATCAATTCAGTAAGGACATGTCTTTTATCAGAGATCGTTACGGAAAAGATAAAAAAGATGCAAAGAAGAGAGGCGATGGATTTAAGTATTTTATGCGTTCTTTTTTGGTGCCGGGTTGGGGTGAATATAAATTAGGTAGAAAAAAAGAAGCTGCTGCTTTCTTTATTACCGAAGTAAGTTTAATAGCAGTTGCAGCAGGATTTAAATACTATTCAGGTATCAGAGAAGATGATTACAAAGAGCTTGCAGTATTACAGGCAGGTATAAATCCATCCGGTAAAGATGATAGGTATTGGATAGATATTGCAAATTATGATAATGTTGAAGATTATAATGCTCAGAGAAACATCAACAGAGATTATGAGAATAGATATGATGATCCTTCGGATTTCTGGGATTGGTCATCAACAAGTACAAGAAAAGATTATGATGATATCAGAATATCTTCAGAAGACGGCAATACAAGGTTTTATTATACAATTGGAGCAATAGTACTAAATCACTTCGTTAGTGCTATAAATGCCTCATATAAAGTACCTGTCATACAGACAGAGATAATTCAATCTCTGGATACTTCCGGTGATATTCAAAATAAGTTGCAGTTAACTTATAAATTTTAATAGAATTTTTTAATCATTGGAAAGATAATGGACCCAAGTATAGTAATAATGATAATCGTACTGCTTTTTTCGGTAGTATTTCACGAAGTATCTCATGGTATGGCAGCATTGTATTTAGGTGATCCTACTGCAAAGAGAATGGGAAGACTTACTTTAAACCCGATATCTCATATTGATCCAATGATGACAGTGATGCTTCCGTTGATGCTGTGGATGTTCACAGGAATGGCATTTGGAGGGGCAAAGCCAGTACCGGTAAATCCTTTCAATTTCAAGAATCCTAAGAGAGATATGGCTATTACAGCAGCAGCAGGACCTTTGTCGAATCTCTTGTTGATAATTGTTTCGATCATACTATATAAGGTTTTGGTAGTAGTAAGTATCTTGCCGCAAATGGAATCTTTTTACAGGATCAATGCAGGAGAATTAAATTTTGTTGAAAATTTTTTCTTTTATGCAGTTTTGATCAATGTCATACTGATGATATTTAATTTATTCCCAATTCCGCCGCTTGACGGATCAAAGATACTAATGGGTTTTTTAAACCATGAACAAGCCGATAAATTTGAATCGATGAGTCGTTATGGTATTGCAATTCTTATAGGCTTATTATTGATCGGGAATATTTTTCATTTTTCAATATTCGGTACTATCATTACTCCGGTTCTTAATTTTTTCTTAAAAATATTATTTTTATAGCTGAGGTCTAATTTTGTTCTTTGAATCACATGCACATTTATATTTTGAACATTATGATGAGGACAGAAACAAACTTATCAATGAACTTTTTTCTTCAGAGATAGAAGGTATCATAAGTGTCGGTGTAGACATTGAGACATCTTATCAGTCGATCAAGTTAGCTGAGAAGTACGAAAAAATTTATGCAGCTTGTGGTTTGCATCCGACAGATCTTAAAAGTAACTCAGATGATGAAATCAAAGAACTTAGAGAACTCTTAAAGCATGATAAAGTTGTTGCATTGGGAGAAACAGGATTGGATCTCTATTGGGACAAAGTACCCATTGAAACTCAGAGAAAATATTTCATTAAGCAACTTGAGATAGCATTAGAGGAAGATCTTCCGGTTATTATTCACAGTAGAGATGCTGAGCAGGAAACTCTGAAAGTTATCAATGAAGTATCTGATAAATACTCAGGTGTCTTTCATTGTTATGCAGGATCAACTGAAACGGCTTTGCAGCTGATAGAAAAAGGATTCTATATTT
>WTAK01000419.1 GCA_013139625.1 Candidatus Delongbacteria bacterium
TTGGTATCGGTCCTCAGGGATTAGGCGGTAGAACTACAGCATTAGCAGTTAATATATTGACAAAACCATGTCACATAGCATCAATGCCGGTAGCAGTAAATATGCAGTGTCACGCAGCAAGACATAAATCAATAACCTTATAATTTGGAGATATCATGGCAAAGACAGTTTATCTAAATACACCGATAGATAGTAACGACCTTGTAGATCTTCAAATTGGAGATAAGGTCTTTATTACAGGTACAATATATTCAGCAAGAGATGCAGCTCACAAAAGATTAGTAGAATTACTTGAAAAAGGGGAGAAGTTACCTTTTGATCCTCAAGGGCAAATCATTTACTACGTTGGTCCTGCACCAACTCCTCCGGGAAAAGCAATTGGTTCAGCAGGTCCTACTACAAGTTACAGAATGGATCCTTATGCACCTGCTCTACTTGATGCAGGTATAAAAGCTATGATTGGTAAAGGTCCAAGAAGTACAGAAGTAAAAGATTCAATGATAAAGAATAAGTCAGTTTATTTGGCAGCGATCGGTGGAGCGGCAGTTGTTATAGCTGAATCGGTAAAGAAAGCTGAGATAATTGCTTATGAAGATCTTGGAGCAGAAGCAATTAGAAAATTAGAAGTTAAAAATTTTCCATGTATCGTGGCAAATGATGTGCTTGGAAATGACATATTTGAAGAAGGCGTAAAACAATATAAAAGATAGTGGTTATTTCAACGGGACATAATAATATTAACCGCAGATTTCAACCTGTGGAAATAAAAAAGGAGTTAAGAAATGGAAAAGATAAAAATGGATCTGTCAAATTTAGACAGTGTTTTCCCTGATGATTTTACTCAGGAACAGATCGCAAAAGGTAAAACATTATTCCTAAAGACATTATCAGAGTCAGCACACAAATTCTACGGTGGTAAAATTCAAACTATCCCTAAAGCAGGTGTTTTTGGCTTTAACTGGTTTAATGTTTGGTACACACCGGGTGTATCTAAAGTTTCAACTAATATCAGAGATAATAATGATACTTCATTTGATTTGAGTAACAGAGGTAACTTAGTCGGTGTTATCAGTGATTCAACAAGAGTTCTTGGAGATGGAGATTGCACTCCTTCGGGAGGACTTGGAGTTATGGAAGGTAAAGCTTTCTTAATGAAATATCTTGGTGGTGTTGATGCTGTTGCACTTTGTATTGACAGTAAGGATAAAGACGGTAATAACGATCCTGATAAGATCATTGACTTCGTTAAAATGGTACAGCACAGTTTCGGAGCTATAAACTTGGAAGATATTTCACAGCCGAATTGCTTTAAAGTCTTAGATGTTCTTAGAGAAGAATGTGATATTCCTGTATGGCACGATGATGCACAGGGTACTGCAAGTGTTACTCTTGCAGGTTTGATCAATGCTCTAAAATTAGCAGAAAAGAAAATAGAGGATGTTAAAATAGTTCTAATTGGTGCAGGAGCTTCAAATACTACTATTGCAAGGCTTATCATTACTGACGGAGCAGATCCCGGCAATTTGATAATGATTGACTCTAAGGGGTCTTTAAATAAGGGTAGAGAAGATATTAAAGCAGACAAGAGATTCTATAGAAAGTGGGAACTTTGTGAAACGACAAATAAAGATCAAGTAACGAGTATCGATGAAGCTTTTAAAGGTGCTGATGTTCTTATAGCTCTTTCTAAGCCGGGTCCTGATACTGTGAAGAAAGAATGGATCGCATCAATGGCTGAGAAGTCTATTGTATTCACTTGTGCTAATCCGGTACCTGAGATTTATCCTTATGCTGCTAAAGAAGCAGGTGCTTTCATAGTTGCAACAGGTAGGGGAGACTTCCCTAATCAGGTTAACAACTCTATTGGTTTCCCAGGTATTTTAAAAGGTGCTTTGATGGTAAGAGCAAAGAAGATCACTGATAATATGGCTATTGCAGCTGCTCACTCTCTAGCTGATTATGCAGAGAAAAGAGGAATTGATCCTGAAAATATCGTTCCTACTATGGATGAAGCAACAGTTTTCCCTGTGGAATCTGCTGATGTAGCTATGCAGGCTATCAAAGATGGTGTTGCAAGAATTCATATGACTTGGCAAGAAGCTTTTGATAAGGCTAAGGAAGATATTGATCATTCAAGAGGAATGACACAGAATTTGATGGATACAGGATTTATTAAAAAACCTGAAGATAAGATGCTGCAAGATGCATTGGATCTTACAATAAATGAGTTAAAATAAAACACGGTTTCGTAGGGGAAGGCTCCCACGCCTTCCCTGAACGATTATCCCCCATCGTTAGGGCAGTTTTACTGCCCTTTTTTGTTTGATTTTATTCGTATTATATGTATATTCAATATGTTATACAAATCAAAATATTCTATTATAATATTATTCCAATAAGGAGATCCCTATGAAAAAGCTGAGTTTAGTACTTCTATTTTTAGCTGTAATATTTACGGTATTACCGCTAAGTGCAAGCACATGTTTGGATTTTGACGGTGTTAACGACCATGTTCTGGTGCCATCGAATTCCGAACTTAGACCTGCAAATAATTTTACGATAGAAGTTTGGATAAAACC
>WTAK01000265.1 GCA_013139625.1 Candidatus Delongbacteria bacterium
GCATATCCGAATGAAGTTGAAGCCTGAGAATTTTTCAGAGATAAATATTTATCATTTCCACCACCTTCAAGTAAAATTGCAAATCCGAACTCTGATGAAGCTAGAGAATTATTTGTACATTCATAGATATCATCACCTTCACCTTCAAATAAGAATGAAATGCCGTTAAAAGTTGAAGCTGGTCCGTATTCTTTAGAGATATATCTGTCATTTCCTTTCAGGTCGATAATATAGCTGAATCTTTGAGCTTTATTATTCAATTTATAAGTGTCATTTCCTCCCTGATCAATAATAAGGAAATACTCTCCTTTGTAAGTATCATCTCCATCTGTACCGACAGCTATTCTGCCAAATTTAGTATCTATGTTTATTGGATCAAGTTTATTTATTTTGCAGTGTTCAACTAATCCTAAGAAATTTGAATACGATAATACACCTGCTTCTATAATATATTGTAACTGTACATCTTTCAATGTTTCTTTGTAGAATTTCTTACTTTCTTCCGCATTTCTTCTTTCAGCAAGCCTTGAGCGGATCATAACAGAGATGTCGTCATCTTTCAGTTCTTCAGAACTTTCATTTTTTCCCTCACTTACCGGATCAGAAATTTCTTCTATTATTTTTTCTTTGTCAGGGTATTTTTCCCATGTTCTATCAAAGAGAGAAGTAATATCAGCTTGTTGCTTAACAAATTTATCAATATTCATTGAAGTTTGTTCTTTCCTAATTGTTGTTGCTCTGAATTCGTTTTCCAAATTTGCGAAATTAATTTCTGGAAATTTTTTGTAATCATCTTTCACTTTCTCGGGTACTGAAACCTGCTCCATTGGATTCACGAACATTTTTTCTACAGAAGGGAAGAGGAATAATGTTTTATCGGTTTTCACAGGTAAGAAGTAATCATTCTTATCCATATAAAGTTGTTCCATAGCATCGTAGATAATCGAATTATCTGAGATAATGTCGTTTATAGTCATTAACTTCATTGAATCCTGCGTAGCTGTTTCAATTTTTTTCTCTGAGATAAGATCAACTTCTTTGTTTTCAATATATTTCTGCTTGAGAAGATCAAGCAAAGGTGAGTCAATAGTTCTTTCAATTACTTTGTGTCTTGTTTTCAAGGAATCGTTTCTCAGATGGATATCTAAATAATGTAATGCAGTATGAGATACAAGCTGTAAGCTGTCATTTAGCATTGAAATCAACTCTCTATCACCTTCAAGTGTGTTCATTTTACCAATAGCAGCTGCTGTGTACCACCTTATCTTAAAATCATTATCTTCTTTGAAAGGTTTTAATACTTTCAACGATGCAGGATCTTTAAGATCTCCTATTCCTTTTAAAGCTGATAATTTTACCCAAGTGGAATCTTCCTTTAGAAATGGAGCTAAAAATTCTAAGCCTTTTTCATATTTTGATCTTCCGAGAAATTCCACTGCAGTACCAAAATTTTTTTTATCCATAAGTCTGATCTTATCCATGAGATATCTTGATGAATGTTTACTATCGATTCTACCGAAAAGATTTCTCATTGCATGATATTCTCTAGGTTGTCTTGATCCTACTTGCTCAACAAGGAACGGCATTATCTCTTCACCGAGAGCAATGATCTCCTTTCTTGCAGGTTCTACATATTTCTGATGATTATGGAATGATGCCGAAGCTTTTATAAATAATGTATCATATGCTGAAGTTGTATATTCTGCTTGGAGTAGGATTGATAATGTTAGTAATGTAAAAAGAAGGTATTTCATGAAGTTTCCTATTTAAGATTAGATTTATATTAAGAATATTTTATTTAATACGCAAAGCAAAACAATTGTTTATATTTCTTCTATGAAAAAAATATTAATTACAATATCTTCACTTTTTTTGATCTCATGCAACGTCACGACCAAAGATATTATCGTTGATACTTCTTCTCATGGTTCGATAAACATGATTAAGATTGTTGGTGAAGATGTTCTTGTCTTGAATTCTACTAGATCATCTATTCAGAAGATAGATGGGGATTCATTGATAACAGTTGTTGATCCTGAGATAACAGGAAGGGATTTTGTGCTGGATTTCATTCTTGATGGGGAAGATGTATTCCTTTCAAATACTTACGATGAAATTTTTAAATACAAAGGGAATGTTATCGTAGATACTTTCAAAATATTCAGCCCCGATAAGATCGTAAAGATCGGAGAGAAACTTTATGTTACTTCAAGAATTGATAGCGGGATATTACGTATGATCGACCTCAAAACAAAGAAAGTAGTATCTAAAAGTTTGAATAGAACAAAAAATGAAGCAAAATTTGGACAGACATCATTGTTTACGCATTCCGATAAAGTTTATCTTCTTGATAATTCAACCAAGATATTATCTGTAATAAACAGTAATCTGAAAATACTTAAGGAAATATATCTTCCTTCTGAAGCTGATTACGGCAATTTTTCGATAATTGATGGACATCCTATAATACTTGCAGATGTAAAAGGAAAACTTGCTGTTTTTAAAATAGAAGTATCTATGCAATATTCTAAAACAGGTACAGACATTGATATTTCCTCAATAGATTTAAGGACTTCTTCTATTGACTTTAACAAAGTTTATCTTTATGATTACCTCCGGGAAAAAATAGAAATAAAGAGATGGAATTATGAAGAATAAAAAATCGATATTTTTAATACTAATTTTAACAACTATCTTATCAGCATCAACTCATGTTCCTCAGGAAGATAGTATAATTCATTTGATGACATCATTTGTATTTCATCTGGGTTTGATAATTTTTGCAGCTAGAGCATTTGGAATGCTATTTGAAAAGTTTAACCTACCAACTACACTTGGTGAGCTTACAGCAGGTATAGTTATCGGTCCATATTTACTGGGTAAAGTACCGTTGGCATTTATAGGATTTCCACATGGGTTTTTTCCATTGAATGAAGGAATTATTCCAATCAGTACAGAAATATACGGTGTGTCGGTTATAGCATCTATAATGTTATTATTCATAGCCGGACTTGAAACAGATATTAATCTGTTGAAAAAATATTCAATTACAGGTTCGATAGTTGGTCTTGGAGGTTTAATAGGAACATTTTTTCCCGGTGTTATAGCAGGAATGTATCTTTTTGATCTGCCGTTCATGGATCCAAAATGTTTATTCCTTGGAGTAATGAGTACTGCAACTTCTGTAGGTGTAACTGCTAGAATTCTATCTAAGAAAAAATATATGGACTCACCTGAAGGTGTAACCATACTTACAGCTGCAATAATTGATGATGTATTAGGAATTATCTTACTTGCTATCATACTTGGTGTTTCTGCTGTATTGACTGTTGGTGGAGAGATTGATTGGATAGAGATTGGAGTAATATCCACTAAAGCGATTTCAGTATGGATAGGATTTACGGTTGTAGGCTTGCTTTTGGCTAATAAAATCAGCAAATTCCTTAAGATATTCAAAGATAAATATACTTTCACAGTTCTTTCATTCGGATTAGCGTTATTCTTAGCAGGTATATTCGAGAGTGCCGGACTTGCAATGATCATAGGTGCTTATGTAATGGGATTAACTTTATCAAAGACTGATCTTAACTATGTAATTCAGGATACAATACATCCTCTTAAAGTATTTTTCGTGCCGATATTTTTCACAGTGATGGGTATGATGGTTGACTTAAATGCTATCAATGGCAAGATATTATTCATAGGATT
>WTAK01000105.1 GCA_013139625.1 Candidatus Delongbacteria bacterium
ATATATCGCATCCAACTCTATTTCAAAATTTTCCATTGCTTCATTTACGGCTGTATGAAGTTCTCTATTACCATAAGGTTTTTTAAATTCCTTCCGTAAAATATCCAGTTTATTTAATATCTCGGCCTTCTTTTCTTTGTATGCCTTTTTACCGATCATTTTAATATGCATTTTCTTATTTTCGATAAATTCATTTAATGTTCCTTGTAGTTCATCTTTTTGAGCATGGAAACTATTGTATTTATCTTGAGTTATGCATAAACTCTCTAGTCCCCATCTTGATACCATTACCTGACACATTTCAGGAATAGCGGCTTCTTTATCAATAAACAGCGACTTATTAATATCTTCAAATTTTACTATGAATCCACCAAATATTATCTGAGGAACTAATATTAACGGTATAATATTCTGAGCTGCCTTCGATGTCAACCTTGGGATAGAGGATATAAATAATCCCATTGATGTACTTACTACAGAAACCAGTGTTAAAATCAAAAGATAATCCAAGAATAATTCTTTCAGCTCAAGTATCCAGAATCCAACTAAAAGGAATAAAAAGTTCTGTACTATTGCAAAGAGCATTAATGTTAGAAATTTAGATATGTAATATTCTAAACTACTAATATTCAGCATTTTCTCCCTTAAAAGTATCGTTGCATCTCTGATTATTTCGTCAACACTATTAGATAATGCAAAGAAAATAGAAACTATCACTGATAAGAAAAGAAAAGTCATTAGGTATTTATTATCGTAAAGAGAATATTCCTCTCCGGGTATATATTTTAGTAATAGAGCAATAATTACTCCGAGTATAGGAGCTTCCAAAAAAGTTATCGCTAAATTAGATTTATCCCTCAATTTATTTACGAAATTCCTGTGTAGTAGCACAAAGAACTGTATAAATTGCTCTATGATATTTAATTTCGGCTTTGGAGGAATAAATTGATTCTTGTGCTGTGGAATTTTCACCGAGCTGGATATCTTCTGATATTCATCGAATTCTCCCTTCCAATAGTCAGGTGTATGTTTTCTGTGGTCTAATGGAGTTCCATCCTTATCTCTGGCAGGTTCTTCCAATGTTTCTAAAATAAGGTCAGGTTCCACATTTTTACATGAAGGACATTCAATGTCTTCTCCGTAGTGTTGCCTTGAATGTTCTCTGAAGTATTTTAGACAGTTATAATTATTTCCGAAGAATGCAAGTTTGCCACCTTTATCCAACAGTATAAGCTTATCAAATATCTTATATATTTTTGAACTTGGTTGGTGAATAATAACATAGATGATCTTTCCATCAAGTGAAATTCTCTTCAACAGTTCAATTATCTTCTCTGAATCTTTGGATGATAGACCTGAAGTAGGCTCGTCAAGAAGTAGAACTTCTGAGTTGGACAATAATTCCAAGCCAATATTAAGCCGTTTTCTTTCTCCCCCACTAAGAGTCTTATCAAGTAGATTTCCAACCTTTGTATTTTTCTTCTCAAATAGATTTATATCCTTCAAAACTTTATTGACCAATGAAACCAGTATTTCCTTTTTCTTTCCCGGACTTCTAAGTTTAGCATTGAATAAAAGGTTTTCATAGACCGTTAAATTATCAAAAAGAAGATCATCCTGAGGAACAAACCCCATAAAATTTTTCAAAAATGAATAATTTTCGTGAAGATCAATGTTATCTAAGGAAACATCCCCTTCGGTAGGTTTGTAATTACCGTTGATAATATTCAGCAATGTTGATTTCCCACATCCACTTGGACCCATTACAGCTATAAGATCTCCATGCTCCATTTCAAATGAAATATCATCTATACCTATGGTATTATCACTAAAATAATGCCTTACTTTGTTAACAACAAAAGAACTGAAACTGAATTTCGACCTTTCTATGCTGCTATTTTCAAAATCAAAGGTAAGAATATTACCATTTATATAAACTTTATCGCCCTGCTTAAGCTCATACTTTGTAACGATCTTATCATTCAAATATACATCGTAGGGGCAATTTTCATTGATAAAGTAGTGCTTGCCTTCGTGCAAACTGATATTGCATTTCCATTGATGATCAATTTCATCCTCTATTACAATATCAGCCTTCTTATTTGATATTGTAAAATCGAATTCTTCTAGATCAATATGGTAAAATTCTTTTTCAATAATGTTTTCATAGACTATTTTCTTTATGTTCAGATTCTTCCCATTAAGCTGGATATCATCATTGATATTCATGTGAATAGTATTATATCCCCTGACCCTGTTGATCAGAAGTTCTGTATTTTCATCTAAGAGCTCGATCTTAATTATAGATTTTTCAAGTGATAATCTTGCAAGACTATTTGCATTTTGTTCTTTATCCAATAATATTTCATCTTCTAGCTTATTCAGATAGAAAACTTTTTTATTGTAATAATTTAATTTAATTTTAAAATACGATTTTATCTGTTCGTAGAGTATCGTATAGTCATTGATCTTAATATTTGAATTAAATAAGATTTTAAATGGTGTGTTTTTGTCCAAGATATAATTATCTACTGAAACTGTGTTAAGATCATCTTTCTGTATTATAAAAAAATTGTTCTCAATAGAATAAATATCTACTTGCAGGCCTTCATAAGGAAAATATACATCTGCATCTGCTACGCTATCCCTTATTCTCAACGGAATAATCGAAGTACTGATCTTTGAAACTATATCATCATCAAATACATTTGTGATAGTCTCCATCTCAGTTTCATCAAGTTTCATTGAATTTGCATAATTTAAAGCTTTACTCAATAATGATGCCGCATATGATGACATATTCTTAAGTAATTCTTCATCTTCAACATTGAAAGGTTTATTATTAGTTTTATTCAATACTTGAAAAACACCTACGATATTCATTTTGTTCTTACTGGCAATAGGCATTGATAACATAGTAAGAGTTTTGTAACCTGTAAATTTCTCGGATTCTTTACTATACATTGGCTCATTCTGAGCATCTTTGATATTCAAGGTCTTATTATTTACATAGCAATGACCTACGATACCTTTACTCTTAGGAATTCTGATTTCATCAACTCCGTGAGCTACGTAAGTAAAAAGATCATCCGCTTTCTCATCATAAAGAAAAATACTACATCTGTCGGCATTCAAAAGCTCTTTTGTAATATCTGTAAGCTTGATCAAAAGACTTTTAAGGTCTTTTACATTGTCCAAACCTTTAGTTACATTAACTAGCTTATTATCCATCGTTATTACCTAAATAATTTATCTTATACTTGAAGTAAACTATTAATATACTTAATAAGGGGGCTTTTTACAAAGCTAAAATAAAAAAAGCCAAAGATTATTTCTTTGGCTTTTAAATTCAGAATGACTTTTTCTAAAACGTTAAACTCAATGCATTCTGGAAATCTCTGATAATAAGAAGCGCTTCAGCACCTGATATAGTATTAGCAAGTCCAAACTCACCTCTCAAGTTAGCCTTCATGATACCTCTTGTAGCACAAACAGCCATTGCATTATAAGCAGGATGTGAAGTTCTAACATCAACGAACATAGAATTTTCTTCACCGAAATGCTTAGTATATAAAGCTTCATCATTACTGATTAGCACCATAACTCTAAGAAGCATCAAAGCATATTCTGCTCTAGTGATCTTTTTGTCAGGGTAAAATTTATGATCCGGAGCTGTTTCCATCACACCGTTCTCAAGAACTTGAATGATCCAGCTCTTAGCCCAATTCTTATCAATATCAACCGCAAGCTTAGCTTCTGCTTTAGCAGCTTCAAATTTCATTGGATCTTCAGGAGCTTTAAATCCCGTATCATATTCTTTCTTTTCTCTTTTAGTAAGCACTGCGTTGATCTTAAGCTCTTCAATGAAAAGAATTGCAATTTCAGCTTTTCCAACTTCATCTAATAAAGCAACTTTAGCACCAATTTTAGTACCCGGCTTAGCTCTTTCGATCATTTGAACGATTTCCCACTGTGCATTAGCTTCTGTAGCATAAAGACTCTTAAGTTTTACAACTTCAGAGAAAGCATCCTTAGCAATAGAGAATTTGTATGCATATTTTGCAGCCATACCTTTGAAGTAATGAGCTTCTGCTTGAGCTTTAATATCTCTTAACTCATCAGCTTTTTCTAATGCTTCGTCAAATTCTTCAATAGCATCTTCCAACCACTCATCTGCGTCTCCACCCTTATTCATATACATCATAGTTCTACCGTAGCATGTATGAACTAAAGGAAGATCATCATTTAGAGAAATACCTTCTTTTGCGTTATCTTTAGCTTTACCATTATCACCTTTCACAGCATAATACATTCCAAGACCTGCGTAAGCACCTGCTTTGTCTGCTTTCTTTTTCCAAGCTATCTTTATAGCATCATCAAACTCTTTCTTTGCTTCTTCATATTTTCCATCATTGAAAAATTTCATTCCCATACTGATGTGCATTTCCGGGTTATCCAGAACAGATTCCGATTTTCTAGTCTCAGGTGAACATCCTACCGTTAGAATGAATGTAAGACTTAGCAATAAGATTATCAGTTTCTTCATAATTTACCTCTTTTGTTTTTTGAATTACAGTAGCAATTAAGTAATAAACATTTCAATATACTGTGATGTACTTCACAATGTTCTAATTGATTATCGCTATTACTCTACATTCCTGTAAGAAATTCAATTTTGATGAAAGTTCTTTTATCTTAGCAGCATCTTCATCACTTATAATGATATCAGCCTTATTTGTACCTTTTACTCCAATAGCATTTATTACTA
>WTAK01000333.1 GCA_013139625.1 Candidatus Delongbacteria bacterium
AACTACCCATAACGATGTCACCTCTTTGATCAACAAACTGACTAAGTGGTGATTGTTCTGAAGTACCAACACCGAATACAAAAGCTAAGTTGTCAGCATTTGATTCGTAAGCATTTCCAACAGCAGCTAAAGCAGCAGTATAAGCAGCAGCGCCATTTCTTTCAGAAAGGTTTATAGCATTTCTTGCTTTAAGTGCATAAGCTGTTTTTACCCATGCATCAGCATCTCCACCGTGCATCATATCTCCGGAAATTCCGACAAGATCGATTTCTCCAAGATGAGCGATAGCAGAAGTCAATAAACCGTCAATAGCGGCATAAACAGACTGCTGATCATCAACTGCAGGAGTTAAATTTGCTGTTCCAAGAAAAGCTTCGCTATAAGGAATATCACCATAAAGGTCTGTGGTAATAGCCATCATATAAGCCATAGTTATTTCTGCAATACCTGCACTGTGAGGAGCTTCAGCTTCAGCAGCCTTATCCATAAGAACCTTTAAATCCATTCCGGCACCTGCATAGATACCATCCCAAAGGTTATTAACGTCAGCAGGAGTAAATAAATATCTGGCATATATTTGAGCTTGTCTCGCATAGCCATTAAAATATTGCATCCAGATATTAGTAGGCATTACAGCATCATTACCACAAAGGTCATAAGCTATATTTGCCTGTATAGAGGGAAGAAGCATTGCCAAAGGCACATCTGATGGAGAATCGGGATCAATGTTGATCTCTGTATCAATCCAGCTCTCACAAGATGTAAAGATCACTGCTATTGCTAGCAGTAAAGCTATTGTTATTTTTTGGATTTTCATTTTCATAAAATTTACTTGTTAAAGGATTATAATCCAATTTTTACACCGAATGTAATTGACTTAGTACCCGGCATGTTGAAATAATCCATACCCTGAGAGTTATTAGCACCCTGTAGGTTAGTTTCAGGATCAATACCAACATAAGGAGTACTTAACCATAAGTTCCTTCCAGATACATAAATCTGAGCGCTCTGTAGGAAAGATTTTCCTAACATATCACTTGGTAAAGTATATGAGAAGGAAACCTCACGAAGACGTACCCAACTTGCATCGTCAATAGCACCATCAGTAGCACCACCACCGAAGTTACCACCTTCACCAGTATACCAGGCTGCATCGTTAACAACAGGTATTGTATTTACAGTACCATTTGTAACAACTTCTCCATCTACAACATGTCCAAGAACTCCGTCATAAACAACGATATTCTCAGCAGGAGTATTAGCAAGGTCAAGTGTACCATCAGCGTTATATGCAACCTCACGGTTAACAGTTTCTTCTGAAGTACCGAAGTAGTTCATTGTGAATCTTGTTCCGTTGTACATAAGACCACCTGATTTAACATCGATAAGTGCTGTAAGTCCAAATCCTTTAAAGTTGAAAGAGTTAGTAACATTGAATAACCAATCTGGATTAACTGTTCCTAAAGGAACCATCTTTGAATTATCAGTCATTGGGAAACCATCAGCATAATTATCATTAGGATTATCATTAATTAAATAGGCACCGTTAGCATCTCTGTAATAGTCGAAACCATAAATAGTACGATACTCTTCACCAGCTACTGCACGGATCTGAGGATCAGTAAAACCACCTATGAATACATCTTCAACACCAGGAGCAAGCTCAGTTACAGTGTTTGTCATTTTAGTGTAGTTTGCAAAGATGTCCCATGAGAAATCAGAAGTCTTAACCGGAGTTGCATTGAACATAACCTCAATACCTTCAGATTCCATAGTACCAGCATTCATATACATTTGTCCATATCCTGTTGAAGTAGCGATAGGTACAAAAAGAAGAAGGTCAGCATTGGTATTCTTAAAATATCCAACATCAATACCTAATCTGTTTTGGAAGAATTTTAATTCAGTACCAAATTCCAAAGTTGTCATGTTCTCGTGAGTAAGTGTCTCATTTCCTAATGTTCCACTAAGTGTGAAACCTGCATTACCAAGTAATGGGAAACTCAAACCATTTGTCCAACCATCAGCAGGACCTGCCTGTACAAAGTTCGTACGAGTACGATATGCATCAGCAATGTTTGCAGTAACAGCATAAGAAGCTCTTAACTTACCGAATGATAATACTGAATTATCCTTAAGTGCACCAAGTTCTGTAAAAACAAAACCCATGTTTGCTGAAGGATAGAAAGTAGAAAGATTCTCTTCTGGCATAGTAGTAGCCCAGTCGTTACGACCTGTTAAACCAATGTATAACATTCTTTTAATGTCAATCTGGAAGTCAGCAAAAACTGCCATTGTTCTATACTCATAAATACCAGTACTAGTATTCTGATTAGCTGTGTTTGAAATCTGAACGAATCCAGGAATTTCAAGACCAGAAGCTGATCCAAATACATTCTTAGAATAAGTTGAATACATATTTTGTCCAAGAGTCAGTCTTGTAGTAATGTCTTCGTTTATATCTTTCTTGAAATTAAACAAGAGGTCAGAGTTAACTACCTGAGAGAAGTTTGAATACTCACCTAAATAACCACTAGTTGCATTTCTTGAATAGATTGGGAAATAATCCTGATAACGACGGATATACATGTCAGTACCAAGGTTATAAGAAATATTGAACCAATCAGTTGGATCATAAACTGCAGTTACATTACCCATAAAACGGTCAACATCCTGCTGGAAAGAAATCTCATTAGAAACCCAGTAAGGGTTATCATAACCGCCACCATTTCTATAAGTTCTTTCTGATCCATCAGGAAGTTTCCAACCTGAATTGTTATCAAATGAAGGAGGAGTTCTTAAAAGTCCAAGCATTACACCGGAAACGTTAGAACCCTGCTGAATAAAGTTACCTGCAGTATGGATATAACTAGTGTTAGCACCAATCTCAAGATTTTTAGCAACTTTAGAAGAAGCGTTCATTCTTAAGTTAACCTTATCAAAGGTATTGTTAGGAACTACACCTTCTTGATTGTAAGAACCAATAGATGCAAAGAATTTATTCTTTTCATTTCCAGTTCTAACTGAGAAGTTGTTATTATAAATTATTCCTGTTTGGAAGTAATCATATGCATCAAATGATTGAGCAGGACCTTCTAAAGGAAGTGTTGAAGTATTAGGAACAAGTGCTCCTTGTACGTCCATTAATGGATGATTCCAAACTGAAGGATCTTTTGAATATGAAGATTCGCCAATTTCAGGACCCCAGGTCATTGAATAACCACCGATCCAGTTTCCACCCCAACCTTGACCATAAACATCTTGTCTTGGAGGAAGTTGAGAAACATTCTCCATAGTAATAGATGAACTAAAATCAAACTGAGTTTTGTTATTGTCAGAACCTTTTTTGGTAGTAACGATGATTGCACCGTTTGCAGCCTGTACTCCATAAAGAGCTGTTGCAGCACCACCTTTAAGAACTGTCATACTTTCAATTTCTTCCGGATTCAATTCAATTGAGCGGCCTGAAGTAGCAACGCCACCTACAGCACCACCACCACCACCGGTCATGATTGGAAGTCCGTCAACAACAAATAGAGGCTGGTTGTTTCCTAGGATAGAAGCAGCACCACGTATTGTTATATAAGAAGAAGCACCCGCTGTACCACCTGAACTTGTAACCTGTACACCAGCAAGTTTAGATGAAAGTGAGT
>WTAK01000144.1 GCA_013139625.1 Candidatus Delongbacteria bacterium
TTCTGCTATCGTTAAACTGATCCCATCAATACAAATTGAGCCTTTATGAACTATATATTTCTTAAATTCTCTAGGGTAATCAATAGTGAACTCAGTTCCATTTATATTATTGATCACTCTTCTGATCTTTCCTTTCGCATCTACATGACCTTGAACAATGTGCCCACCAAGTCTGTCAGATACTTTCATAGCAGGTTCAAGATTGACCCTATCCATGATCTTCAGAGAACTTAAAGTCGATAAATTCAAACTCTCTTTCACAGCTTGAACCGTAAATGAATTATTATCAACTGCCACAACTGTAAGGCAAACACCGTTAATAGCTATAGAATCATCTATTGCTGCGTCTTTGATCACTTCTTGAGTGGAAACTGTGATCTCAGATCCATCGCCTAACTTCTTGATGCTTTTAATGCTGCCTATTTCTTTTATTAGTCCGGTAAACATATTACTAGTCACATTCCTTCTCAATTTCTTTATCTTCTGATCTCATCTTTTCAATTATATTTCCTACGATACCTGATAACACAAAGAAAATCATCAGTGGAAATAGTAACGACATCTTAAATTTAACAACAACAGCTATCAATAATATTACTCCAACTATCTTCAAGTTTCTTTTAACAAAATTTTCTCCCCTTTTGAACATTACCGGGAATCCTTGATATTTAATTCTGGAAACCATCAAATAAGATACAATTATTGATGTAGCTGTCAGCCATTTAAAATGTTTCAATTCTCCATATCTTTCAAACTCAAACAAAACAAATGAGATTATAGTCATTGCAGCTGCCGGCGATGGCAAACCTGAGAAAAACTTCTTAGAGTGACCTACAAGTTCACTATTGAATCTTGCCAATCTTATACCTGTAAATAACAATGGTAAAAAAGAAATAAATATTATCAAATGTTTTAGATCCGATAGTCCTGGATACATATCAATATAAACGTTCTTGTACAAATTATACATAAGCATTGAAGGAGCCATACCAAAAGTAATAATATCTGCCAACGAATCAAACTCAACACCAAAATCTGAAGTGCTTTTTACTAATCTGGCAACTTTACCATCTAAGGCATCACATACTCCACCAAGCATAATAAAATAAGCAGCCCAAATATAATTCCCTTCAAATGAAGATAAAATAGACCAGAATCCGAAGAACATATTCCCTATTGTAAGAGAATTCGGAAATATTGACATTTTGTTACCCATGTTTTCCCCTAAGTAAAAAATTCTCCAATAACTGTTTCACCTGCTTTAACCCTATCTCCAACCTTTACTTTGATGTCAGTCTCATCAGGTAAAATAATATCAACTCTTGAACCAAATTTGATCAATCCAAGTTTTTGAGCTTGTTCTACTTCATCACCAACATCAGCGTAACAAACTATTCTTGTAGCAATTAAACCAGCTATTTGCTTAATAGTAACTTGATTACCATTCGCATTAACACCTACGACAGCTTGTTCATTGTATTCACTTGCCTTATCATTCCAGGCTGCCATGAATTTACCTTTCTTATAATTTACATACTCAACCTTACCTTTGACAGGATAACGGTTAACATGCACATTAAAAACACTCATAAAGATAGATACTCTCTGAGATTCTTCCATTCTATATTCTTCATCAAGGTATTGATCAACTTTTATTACTGTTCCGTCAGCAGGAGCAATTATAGCTCTATCATTTTCTTCTTCAAGATCTGGCCATCTATCAGGATCTCTGAAAAACCAGAATGAGAAAAAGAAAACAACTACTGCGAAACCTAATATTGCCATGATAACGTAAGAAATTTCATCAGGAAATTTCATTTGTAAAAATAGTATAACGCCGATAACAAGTACTATCCAAAATATTTTTCTTATTACCTTACCACTTCCATTAGCTAGTTTGAAAGCCATTACGCCTCCCCTATATAAATTTATTTTTTAAACGCTTCCAATATCATTACAAGCTTTATTTCTTTTGAATCTCTCAATACGATTAATTTTACTTCATCTCCAACTATATAATCTTTTGCAATAAATAATGCTTTTCCCATTTCTTTATAGTTGTTTATTCTAACATTCTCAACAGCAATTATTATGTCACCTATTTGTAATCCTGCTTTTTTCGCCGGACTATTATTTTGTATTACTTCAACTAAGACACCTTTTGGTCGTTCTCCAATATTCTCAATTGGAAGATCCGCTAATTTGAAACCAAAATAAAAAGATCTGTTCACAAATCCTTTTTTTATGAGCGTATTTGCAATATTAATAACTTTGTTGATAGGTATGGCAAAACCGATACCAATACTTCCTCCGCCATCTTTTGAATAGATCATAGTATTCATACCTACAACTTCACCATCCGAATTTACAAGTGGACCTCCACTATTCCCGGGATTGATAGAAGCATCTGTTTGGATCATACTTTCGTAGAAATGCCTATCCTTAGCACTAAATCCAAAATTGATATCTACTCCTGAGATAACTCCAACTGTGATTAAAGGATTGTTTACATATTCAAATAGTCCGTAAGGATTTCCAAAAGCGATTACCCATTCGCCTCTGATCAGTTTTTCATCAGACATCTTAGCATAGGCATGATCTTCGGCATTTATATTAAGCACTGCAATGTCACTGATTTCATCAAAGCCGACTATCTTAGCCTGATATTCTTTACCTTCGGTTGTGGTTATAACAATTTGTTTTGCTGCTTTTATCACATGATTGTTAGTAATTATATAGCCATCAGGAGAATAGATAAATCCACTGCCGGCACTTGGCATTGCTTTGTTTCTATACTGAGGCGGAAAGAAATTTGCAAAGAAAGGATCATTATCAAAAACTGTCTTGATCTTCTGTTTCTTAACTTTAACAACATTAATACCAACAACAGAAGGGCTAACTTCTTTAACCGCTTTGGTTATGGCATTCTGTCTCGATGTAGTTAATTCGATGTGGGTATCAACTATCTGGGGTTTCTTCTCTTTACCGTACTGGGTATAAAAATAAAATACACCTAAAATCAGTAAACCTGTTACGAGACCTGATATGAAAGTTTTAAAATTATCCATGTGTTTTATGCTAAATCTTCATGCCTTAATAATAATTAATACTAATATTACGCCTAAATATAATCCCTTATCTTTAATAAAACAATATTAATGTTATATGTTATTATGTTTGATTTTTACACTCAAGGTAATATTTATACCCTCCCTCATAAACTTTTATCAAACCATGATCCACTTCAAAAACACGATCTACAAGTTCCTTCAGGAAATACCTATCATGGCTTACCAGTAAAATTGTTCCTTGGTAACGCTTTAAAGCTTGTAAAAGAATTACTCTCGATTTTATATCAAGATGATTTGTAGGCTCATCAAGAATCATACAGTTATGCGGTATTGAAAGAAGATATGCCATTATGACTCGTGCTTTCTCTCCACCAGAAAGATGTTTCATCTTTTTATAAACTTCGTCTCCCCTAAATAAAAAAGATGCTAAAAGGTTTCTTACACTGGGTTCACTCATTTGAGGAAGTTTTGCTTGAACCTCCTCAAGTACTGTTGATTCTGCATGCAATTCTTCCAATGTGGATTGTCCAAAATAACCAATTGAAATACTTGGACCGATCACAGCTTCACCTTCAGTAAGCTCAATCTGATGACTTATAACTCTTAAGAATGTTGATTTCCCTGCTCCATTCACTCCTACTACAGCAATTCTATTCTGCCTTTCCACCATTGCTGTAAGGCTTGAAAACACAAGATTTTCACTTCCATCTGAGTTAATCCAGCTCTTTCCCAAATTTTTTATTGATATAACATCATTCCCACCACGCTGTATCTCAGCTAATTCAATATTGATCTCATTCTCTTCCGGAACTAATTCTACTTTTTCGATCTTATCAATTTTCTTAACCCTTGATTGAACTTGCGCTGCGTGACTTGCTCTCGCTTTGAATCTTGCGATGAATTCTTCCTCTTTTTTCAGCATACTTTGCTGACGTGAAAATTTTGCTGCATTATTGCGTAACAATATTGCCTTTTCTCTTTCGTAAAAATTATAATCCCCTGAAAAAGTGGTTACTTTACCATTAGATACTTCGATTATTTTTTTTACAACTTTGTTCATAAATTCACGGTCGTGTGTTGTTAATAGAAAAGCACCTTTGAACTTAACCAACCACTCTTCTAACCAAATTATAGTCTCCATATCAAGATAATTTGTCGGCTCGTCCATCAGTATAAGATCTGGATTCATGATCAATACTTTTGCAAGAGCGATACGCATTTTCCAACCACTGGAAAAGTCTTCTACCGGTTTATTATGATCCTCTGGAAATATTCCGAGACCAGTAAGAATTTCCTGAGCATCTGATTCGATCTCATATCCTCCATTTGCTTCATATTCTGCCTGGTCGTTACCCATTTTTTCTAATATAACTGCTATTTCATCCGTATCTAATATTTGATCAGA
>WTAK01000228.1 GCA_013139625.1 Candidatus Delongbacteria bacterium
CAAGCGACAACCGTACATCGAGATGACGGTTACATTCCCTCATAATGATAATCATAAATCGTAAAAACATTCTCACTTATATCATAAACAACGAACTTATCTTCTTTAAAATCAAATTTCATATCAGTAGGAGTATGCGACTCAACTATCTCAAACTGATCAAGAATAATAGTATTCTGAAATTCACCATCCTTAAAAATATCAATAGAAGGACTGTGCTTTACGCCTTCAGGTCTCTTTTGTGAAACCCAAACAAGAAGTTGCCCGAATTTATCAGCATAAAGACCATTCATAACAGATTTCAACTTGCAATTCGGAATAATTTGCTCTCCATTCCATACAAAACCGGATGTTTCTTCATAATGTTTTTTCTCTTCAGGGTTATACTCTATCCTTGCATTATGTTTTGAGATCACACCAAGAAGATCTCCAGCTTTATTCTTCCAATGAATTCTATAGCTCTCAGGGAAGTTCGGAGCAAAGAATATATTACCTTTGTGATATGCAAATGGCATAAAAATTATCTTTGCGCCTTCAATATCCATTGGCTCATACTCTGTAGGTATTTCATGAAGCAGGGTCGTTATCTCATATTTTTTATTTTTGATAGAAAATTTATTACCAATAAATACTTTATCATCTTCAGCTTTTAAAGTCGGGAAATATCCGATTATTTCATCATCACCAATACCCTTATCAGAAGCACCGTAATATAATCCTGGCACCTGGATCTTCTTATTCTCACCGAAGTTACCATTAAGATCAAACAATGCGAATTTTGCCTGACCTGGAGAAGCAACTCCTACAGAATCACCAACAATTACCATATCCTGAGCACCTACAATCTCTCCGGGTCCATTACCAGCAGAACAGAAATTCATCAAATATTTTCCAGTCTTATCATATTTGAAAATTGTCTGCTTTGCAGCATCGAAAATATAAATATTACCATCTTTATCCATTTCCATATCTGAAGCACGAGTAAAAGTAACCATCGTATCCTGTTCTAATCCTGTTATCTCAACTTTATTATCGATAACCAGCTTTAAATTTGGATTAGCAGGTGCATTCCTGTTACTATAATACTTCACTCCTTCTCTTTCTGTTATGGTACATGTTTCATTGTTAGAACATCCAACTGTCAATAAAGACAGAAGTAAACTAAATGTAAACATCCCAATCAGGATCTTTGAAAATTTTTTCATTTGTGTCTCCTTATATTTGAATTTATTTCGACGATTTCACAAGATACATAATAATACTTTGACAACTAAATATACACAACTTTCTGATGAAAAAGCAATAATTAGGGTTGAAAGTGATAAAATAGGGGATGAAAAAAGGCAGGAATCCATTGTCAATTATAAATTGTTTCGTATATTGTATTAAATAATAAATTCATTCTAAAGGTTAAAATATGACAAAAGATAAAGCAAAGAAAAAGAAACGACTAATATTCAATCCATTATTCTGGCTGGGAATTTTCTTCCTTCTATTCATTATATTATTCTACGTAGCAATCCCGATCGCAGTAAAAATGATCGCAAGTAATTATGTTAAAGATAACTATGATCGAAACCTTGAAATTGGTTCATTTTCTCTGAATCCTTTCGGATTTGATATTACAATTGACGATCTTGCTCTTTACGACACTGACGGAGAAGTATTGATCAAATGGAAAAGATTCTATGTCGATCCTGAGATAATCCCGATGATGAGCAATGAGATCGTTATCGATAAAGTAGCCTTAGTGGGTTATGATATCAACGTCAGAAAGTTTGAGGATGGAAATTTTAACTTTTCCGATTTCTTGGAGCAAAAAAGTGATTCTACTGCAGTTATTGACACTGTTGAAGTAGTCGAAAAAGACTCTGAGCCATGGATAATTAGATTGAATGAACTTAATATTGTCAAGATGGATCTTTCTTTCCTTGATAAAACTGCTGAACCGGACATAGATCTCAGCTTGGATAATTTTAATAGTAATATTAAGAATTTTACAATCAATACTGATGAACTCACCGACTGGGACCTCAACTTTAATCTTAATGGTGGAGATATAGAATTAAAAGGTACATTAACTCTGGATCCTATCGTAGTTGACACTAAGCTAAAGATCAGCAAATTACCTCTTTCTATTGCAAATGGATTCATCCCTGCCAATATGACACTTTCTGTCAAAGATGGATATTTCAACTCTGAGTACGATATAAATATTGAAATAGCAGACAGTAGCAAATTATTCGTATCTGCCAAAGGTAGTTCAAACATCTCAAATCTGAATGTTATTGAGACCGAAAATGACTCAACACTTTTCTCATTCAATGACCTTTCGGTAAACGATATCTCTTTTGATCTTGATCCTATGAAAGTTGATATTTCCGAGATCGTTCTTGATAAATTCTACTCAAATGTGTCGATCTCAAAAGATGGAATAATAAATATTAACGATGCACTAGGTCTTGTACCTGCTTTAGGGGTTGAACCTATACCTGAGGATTCAGTTATTGTGGAAGAAGAATCTGTGGTCGTGGAAGATTCCACAGAGGTAGAAAAACCTGATGTATTCATTAGACAGATCAGACTTGTAGATAATTCAATAGACTTCACTGACAATTCCCTTCCATTACCATTTTCTACCAAGATAGAAAAACTGAATACAACTATCGACAGTATTGATCTCAAGGATGATCAGAGAACAGATATTTATCTTCACGGTATCATTGATGAAGTTTCTACGGCGGACATTTCAGGTTCATTGTATCTCGCTGATCCGAATTATAATACTGATATAAAACTTACAATAAATAAGTTGAATTTAATTCATTACTCCCCATTCTCAGCTAAATTTGTAGGATTGCTGATCGATAAAGGGAGTTTTTCATTGGATGTACTTTACAAAGTAAGAAGATCTCAACTGGATATGAAAAGTACTATCAGTTTAAACAAATTAACATTTGGCAAAAGTTACCCAAGTGAAGATGCTACAAGCTTACCTGTTAGGCTACCTCTAGCACTTTTGAAAGATTCTGATGGGAATATTGAGCATGATATTAATGCAACCGGAGATCTGAGCGATCCGCAAGTTAGTCTTACTGGAATAATATTTAAATCTGTAAGTCAGATATTATTAAATATTGCGGCTTCTCCATTTAAATTATTAGGATCAGCCTTGAGTATGTTCAAACC
>WTAK01000005.1 GCA_013139625.1 Candidatus Delongbacteria bacterium
ATATCAGAGAACTGCTTTCAGAAAGATATAGCGAAGCTTTATCAAAAAATGTACGAATATTATACGGTGGTTCCGTAAAACCGGATAATGCTTATGAGATTTTTTCTCAGAAAAATATCGATGGGGGGCTTATAGGAGGAGCAGCTTTAAAAGTTAAGGCTTTTGCCGAGTTAGTAAAGATCGCACAAGGAATCAAGAAGTAATCCGTTTGTAAGGGCTTAATATCTTAAGCCCGTCACGCCATAAAGGAGAGTTTTTGCTCTCCTTTTTTATTTCCGTGAAAATAATAACATTAATCATTGACAATATATGATTTATTCTATATTCTTGAAGTGTAGTAAAATGTCTATATAACAATGTAGGGAATTTGATGAAAATAATTCTAACTTTAGTGCTTACAATATATTTCTCTCTGATGGGAGCTTATACCATTGGTGATACTGTAGACCCAGCAGATAATATAAGTTGGACGGATAACTACGGATATTCCTCTGATATCTTTACCGAGACTTTCTTCGGAAAACCGGTAGTGATATTCTTTGGGCAGGATGGTTGAAATACCTGTGGATCGGCGGCGCCGTATTTGCAATATTGGTGGACTGAAGAATTCGGTCCTGACGGGCTGAGTGTTTATGCAGGTAGATCATACTGGCTGGCAACCTACAACTGGGAAAACCAAAACTATCCTGTTGATACTAAAGTTTACAACCAGTCAGGTGGATTTTCAAACGGATATGTACCGTTATTTATAGTCATCGGATATAAAAACAAAGTTTATTGGGATCATAACTCAGATGGTTTTAGAGGAGCATTAAGACTAGCGATCGATGAGATCGTAGCTGAAGGTGTTTGGGTTGACAACCCAATTTCTGACAAAGTGCTACTATATGGCGAATCACAGGATATTGATATTTCAGCAGTATTTGCAGACATTGATGATGAGTCAATTACAGTAACGATCGAAAGTAATGATAATCCTGACATTCTTACAGCTACTCTGAATGAAAAGATCCTTACAATTACTGCCAATGAAAGTTTAACAGGAATTTCAACGATCACTCTAAAAGGTGCAACACGGGACTTTGATGAAGTTGATCAGTTCGAAATTAATGTTTTTGATCCAAATCTTTACATTATAGAAAATTTTGAAACTGGAGATTTCTCACTTTTTCCTTGGACTTTTGGTGGAAGTGCAAATTGGACAATAGAAACCTCTTATCCGTATGAAGGTTCATATTGCGCTCGATCAGAGGATATTTCCGAAAATCAAACTACTGATATGATAGTAAATGTCGATTATGTAATACAGGGGAATGTTTCCTTCCAATATAAAACTTCTTCTGAAGGCAATTACGACTATTTAAAGTTCTATATTGATGGAATTGAACAAGGTAAGTGGAGTGGTGTTACATCATGGAATGAAGTATCTTTTACGGTTGGATCTGGATCGCATAATTTTAAATGGACATATCAAAAAGATGGATCTACAAGCTATGGTAGCGATTGTGCTTGGATTGACAGGATTGTTTTTGAAGGCGGTATTGCTACCTCAATTAACAATGAACAATGGACAATGGACAATTTTATACTTTATCAGAATTATCCAAATCCATTTAATCCCACAACAACTATATCTTTCTCATTAAAAAAAGCCGAACAAGTGAATCTATCGGTTTATAATTATACCGGTCAATTGGTAACTAACCTGGTGAATAATATAACGGAAAAAGGCGTTCATGAAATTAATTTTGATGCTTCAGAATTAAACAGTGGCATTTACTATTATAATCTCGAAACAGCTGAAAGCTCAATAACTAAAAAAATGATTTTAATTAAATAATAAGGAACAGTATGAAAAAAATTACTCTCATCATCACATTTATGATGCTAATAAACTTGTTTGCAGCCTATAATGTCGGTGATACAGTTGATGCAAGTGATAATATCAGTTGGACTGATAATTACGGATATTCTTCCGATATTTTCAAAGAAACTTTTAAAGGCAAACCTGTTATGATATTCTTTGGTCAGGATTGGTGACCGGGTTGTAATACGGCGGCGCCGTTATTGCAACAATGGTATGATGAAGAATTCGGACCAACAGGAACATTGAATGGTGGAGTTTATGCAGATAAGTCATATTGGTTATGTACAGAGACTTGGGGAAGATTATACCAAAACCCTGAACAGAATTATCCGATTGATCTTGATGTATATTACAATTCCGGTGGATTTTCTAACGGTTATGTACCTTTATTCATAGTGGTTGGGTTGCAGAATAAGGTCTATTGGGATAATAACTCCTCTAATTTTCGAGCATCTTTAAGACAGGCTATCGATGAAATGATTGCTGAGGGTGTTTATGTTGATAAACCTATTGAAGATAAAATATTGATCTTTGGTGAATCGCAGGATATTGACGTTTCAGAAGTATTTCAAGATATTGATGGAAATCCTGTTACTGTAACTATTGAAAGTAATAGCGATTCAAATATTGCTACAGCAGAACTAAATGGAGATATTTTAACCATAACGGCAAATAGCGTACCGAGGACTTCAACTATAACGCTCAAAGGAACAGCTGGAGAATTTTTCGATACTGAGGAATTTATAATTACGGTCTTTGACCCGAACTCGTATAATATAGAAGATTGGGAAACTGGAGATTTAACAAAATATGCTTGGCAATTTAGTGGCACTTCAGATTGGTTTATAAATACTTCATATCCTTACGAGGGAACTTATTGTACGCAATCTTCAAATATCAGTAGTAATCAATCAGCAGAGATCTTTATTGATGTAGACTATGTTAATGATGGAAATCTGTTCTTTTGGTATAAGGTATCTTCTGAAGGTGGCTATGATTTCTTTAAGTTTTACATTGATGGTGTTGAAAAGATCAGGATGAGTGGTGTTTCATCCTGGATGGAAAGTTCTTTTCCAATATCGGCAGGATCTCATACATTTAAATGGAGATATGACAAGGACGGTTCAGGTGATTCAGGCGATGATTGTGCTTGGATAGATAAGATAACTTTTGAAGGTGGAACACCTACCGGGATCAATAATGAACACACTCCTGAATATACTGAGTTGTATCAGAATTACCCAAATCCATTTAATCCGAACACACAAATCACTTTCTCGTTAGATAAAGCTGATCATGTTAGGCTTACGGTATTAAACCATGCGGGGCAAGTAGTTAATACTCTAGTGAATAAAAATATGAGTAAAGGTATTCACAATATAAATTTTAATGCTTTAAACTTGAATAGTGGGATTTATTTTTATACATTAGTAACTGATGAAACAACAATAACTAAAAAGATGATACTAATTAAATAGAAAGGTAGTTTTTATGAAACGATTTACATTCATCATAACATTCTTGATGACATTGAACATGTTTGCCGCATATAATATCGGTGATACCGTTCTTCCTGCGGATGATCTTACTTGGACCGATAATTTAGGATATTCAAGCACGATCTTTAATGAAATTGATAGTCTGAGCAAGGTTGTAGTTATTTTTTGGGGAGGAGAAGGTTGATTGGACTGTGCGACGGCGGCGCCGATCCTAGAAACTTGGTATACAGATACTTATAAAACCGGAGCAACCGGAGAAGGTGGAATCTACGCAGGAAAATCGTACTGGATATCTACGTATGACTGGTGTAATGCTGTACCAATACCTAAACCAGTTACATATCCTTATGA
>WTAK01000011.1 GCA_013139625.1 Candidatus Delongbacteria bacterium
ATGTAGAATGTCCTGATGTGCCTACAAATATCCTCCCTTCTGAATCTATAGACATTGATGTAATATAGTGATCGTATAAGGCAATTATTTCTGACCAACTATTTCCATTATCGTACGACAAGTAGATTCCACTTTCTCCAAGAAAGTCCATTGAACCTGTTATTAAAGTACTGTCTATTCCTTTGATGATTGAACAAAAATACTCTTCCCCTTCAACACTTAAAACTGTATCAAGTTCAGTAAAATTAGTATCCGTTTTTATGATTTTACTTGTCCCAAATATATAATATTCACTATCATAATTTTCCAAACCAGTTAGGTACATCTGAATTAAAGGAATTGTATTGTTTGAATCTTTGTGAACTCTCGATAACAAATTGCCATCACCATATAGGTAAAACTCTTCTGTGATTTTGTCATAAAATAACAAGGAACCCGTATTTGTGAAACTACAACTATCCCAATTTGAACCACCATCAAGAGATTTAAAATTTAATCTATTCGAGTTGATAAATATTTCATCATTATCAATACAAAATATCCTATGAGTCTTTTCATTCCAACCTAATTTGACCCAAAAATCTTCAGCCAAACATATTGAAAAAAAAGAAAATGAAACCAGTATGAAAATAATTAACCTAATATTTAATCTCATTCTCTTTTCCTCAAATAATTTTAACCTATTTATCTCGATTAATCCAACCGTAAACTGAATTATTCATCATCAAGTGTAGACGTATCACCAATTTCTTCTCCCCATTCCTTAGCCCTAAGCATTCTTCTCATGATCTTACCACTACGAGTCTTTGGAAGTTTTTCCATATATTCGATCTCTTGAGGCATTGCTAATGGAGATAACTTTTTTCTTATGAAATTCATGATCTTTAATTCAAGATCATCATCTGCTATAAATCCTGGATTAAGCGTTACAAAAGCCTTTACAACTTCCATATTTACTTGATCAGGCTTAGCAACAACTGCTGATTCTGCAACTGCTTCATGCTCTAAAAGTGCTGATTCAACTTCGAAAGGACTTACTAAATGTCCACCTGTATTGATAACATCATCATCTCTACCTACGAACCAATAGTATCCATCTTTATCAATTGTTGATTTATCACCCGGTAAATACCAGCCGTTAGCGAATTTTTTCTTAAATGTTTCTTCATTTCTCCAATATTCTCTCATCATTGAAGGCCAATCAGGTCTAAAACCTATAAGTCCTGACTTGCTTGGTTCAGTTATTGGTTCAAAATTATCATCAAGTACTGCTGCCGTAATACCTGGGAAAGGTTTACCCATAGAACCCGGCTTAACTTTCATTCCCGGATAGTTTGTAAGCATCATTGATCCTGTTTCAGTTTGCAAGTATGTATCATAAAATGGCATTCCATAAACTCTTTCTGACCAGATCACAGCTTCTGCATTCAAAGGCTCACCCACACTTGCAATGTGCCTAAGAGATGAAAGATCATGTTCCTTAACTAGAGCATCACCTGCTTTCATCAAAGATCTGATAGCTGTTGGTGCTGAATACCACATTGAAACTTTATTTTTAGCAATAAATTTATACCATGATTCAGCTGAGAAACCCGTATCTAAAACACATTGAGTAATTCCCTGACTCCAAGGTCCAATAATTCCGTATGAAGTTCCGGTTACCCAACCAGGATCCGCAGTACACCAATAAATATCGTCATCTTGAAGGTCTAAAACCCACTTTGCAGTAAGATATTGAGATATCAATGAATAGTGAACATGCTTGACACCTTTAGGTTGTCCTGTTGTACCTGAAGTATAGTGTAACAGTGATGGAGATTCTGCTTTTGTAGGGAAAATTTCAAATTTTTCTATCTTCTCAGCAGTTTCAAGTGAAAATACACTTTCTCTTTCTTTCAAAGGTTTTTTGCCATCGTGATCTACTATAATAATATGAGTCAGATACGGCATTTGTTCTAAAATTCTTCTAACTTTTCCAACATGCTTTCTCTGAGTCATTATAACTTTTGTTTGAGCATTGTCTAATCTTACATGAAGAGATTCGTCTCCGAAAGCAGAGAATAAAGGTTGAGCTATTGCACCAATCTTTAAAACTCCAAGGAAGCTTAAATATAATTCAGGGATCTTATCCATGAAAAGACATACTCTGTCCTCATTCTTAACACCTAACTTTCTAAGATGATCTCCGATAGTGTTACTTGCAAGCCTAACATCATTGAAAGTATATCTCTTCTCAACTCCGCCCAATCCTTCCCAGATCAATGCAAGCTTGTCCGCTTTACCCTGATCACAAATTCTATCTGAGCAGTACCAGCCGATATTGATAACATCGCCTTCTTTGTAGCCAAGTTCTTCTTCAGCTATCTTCCAGCTGAAATCCTTGATCCTTTCGTCGTATGAACCTATGTTTGACATTCTCGTTACTCCTTTTACGTTTATATTAAATTTTATATTTTTATTCGTTTTCGGGTAACCACGAGGGATGCCCCTATCTACTCTATTATAAATAGAGAATTAATTTATATAAATATTAGAGTTAAATCAAACAAAATTGTTAATATTTTATTGTTGATGTTTTGAATTCACAAATATAGGTTACGCTGCTGCTACCCTTGCGCTGAAAGACCATTGTATTTTAGCGTAGACATCGTAAAAATCCAATCATATTTCAACATAAGGCTTGTAAAAATCCAATCATGTTTGTATATTGCATTAATTAGCTGGATAATAAAATAAGGATAATGCATATGAAAAGGTATTTTGAAACATATCTCAGAGAATGGAAAGAAAGAAAAAGTAGAAAACCTCTTATCATTAGAGGTGCAAGGCAAATAGGAAAAACATTCACTATCGAAGAATTCGCAAATAATAATTATACAAATCTTGTCAAATTGAATTTTGAAGAAAAACCGGAATTGAAAGATTTCTTTAAAACAAATGATGTTGTAGATATAAAACAAAGTATTGAGGTTTATTTTAGCACGAAAATTACAGAAGAAACTACATTATTATTTTTCGATGAGATACAGCAGTGTCCTAAGGCTATTGTTGCACTAAGATATTTTTACGAAAAGCTACCTAAGATACATTTAATAGCAGCAGGTTCATTACTGGATCATACCCTAAACGATATGAAATACTCAATGCCTGTTGGACGGGTCGAATTTGCTTATATGCATCCATTGAATTTCTATGAATTCATCTTAGCTTTAGGGGAAGCATCTCTAATAGAATATCTGAACAATTATTCTATTGATAAGCCAATAAGTTTACCTATACATAAAAAACTTTTAAATCTCGTTAGGTTATATTATTTCATAGGTGGAATGCCCGAAGCAGTAAATGAATATGCTGAAACAAAAGATTTAACTTCAGTAGAAAGAATTCATGAAAGTATCTTAAAATCTTTAGAATACGATTTTTCTAAATATGGAACAAGAGCTCAGCAAGAGATCTTGGTTACATTACTAAAATATATTCCTATTGGATTGGGTAGAAAAATTAAATATGTTAATATCGATCAAAATCATCGTTCAGATGCAATAAAATTAGCTCTTAAATTACTTGAAATGAGTAGAATTATTCAACTTATAAAGAGTACGAAGGCTAATGGTTTACCTTTAGAGCAGGGTGTTGATGATAAAATTATTAAGCCATTATTTCTTGATATTGGACTTGCGAATCATATTCTCAAATTAAGATTGATCGACATTGAAAATCTTACAACAATAAACGAAGGAAGCTTAGCTGAACAATTTATCGGACAACAATTACTATCAAATTTACCTGAATATTTAGATTCTCAGATTTATTACTGGGTAAGAGAAGCAAAAAATTCAGCTGCAGAACTAGATTTTGTTACAGAAATCAATAATCAAATTGTTCCTATAGAAGTTAAAGCAGGAAAAACAGGAACTCTAAAATCTTTGCATATTTATATGAAAGAAAAGAAATTGAAAAAAGCCCTGAGATTTAACTCAGACTTACCATCATTGATGACTGTTTCCGCAAACTTAAGAATAGCTAAAGAAGATACCGAAGTAGATTATGATTTACTATCATTACCTTTGTATTTAGCTTTGGAATCAAAGCGATTGGTGTTGAGAAAATAGGAATATTCGCAATTTTCTATCAAAGGGTCACTATTTGACCCAGTGACATGTGTATATTGTTTGAAGTTAAACAAAAACTTCGAATAATAACTAAAAGAAAGGAATGAAAAAGGAAGAAAGAAAAAAAAGAACTGACAACCTACAATAATGAAAAGTTAACCGAATTTTTGCTCTATAGGTCTCCTAATGGGGATATGAAAATAGATGTTTTACTGCAAAAGGAAACAATTGCCCTAATATGAATCAAATAAATCAA
>WTAK01000260.1 GCA_013139625.1 Candidatus Delongbacteria bacterium
TGGTACAACGTCCGTAAGAGCTATTGAATCTGTTGCTGATGAAAATGGAATAATCCAAGCTCATAGTGGAGAAACTGATATATTTATTTACCCCGGTTATAAATTCAAAGTGGTGGAGAAATTGATAACAAATTTCCATTTACCGAAATCATCCTTAATGTTATTGGTTTCAGCATTCAGTTCTATTAACATGATAAAAAAAGCATATAAAAAAGCTATAGATGAAGAATACAGATTTTTCAGCTATGGTGACGCAATGATAATAATATAAAATAAATTAGGAGTTCTACATAATGATCTGTCCAGAATGTAAAACACTAAACCCGAATTCGATCAAAAAATGTATTAAATGTGGTGCTAAATTAGAAAAAAGTGCAGCACCAAAGAAAAAGCCGGAAAAAAGAACCAGCATCAAACCTCAGAAACAAGCTGTCCCAAAGCCTGCAAAAATTCAGAAGCAAAAACCTGCCGGTGGTGGAGGAGAGAAAAAGAAGGGAAAAGGAATGCTAATCATTATTCTTTTGATCTTAGCAGCAGTAGGTGCTTACTTTACGAAACCTGATTTTGCAAGTTTCAAAGTTTTTATTGCAGATAATGTTCAAAATGACTCTACAGTATTTTACCAATTGCTTAAAAAAGATGAATTTATTACAAAAGGACTTATAGATTCATTAGAGTATCAAGATCTTTATGTGTGTGCCATGGTAGAGATCGAAACAAAATTTAGTAAAAGAAAATTTCTTGGCGTTGCTAAAAGTTGGTATGATATTACTTCTCCGGATGCTACTCCTGATTCGCTGGAAGTGGCAGAGGCAGATACGGTTGCATCCGAAGAGATAGATAAGAGAAAACGTAATAAAGTATATGATGAGTATAACGATATTTACTTAGGGAAAAAGAGTAAAGGCCCTCAAGATACTACATTATATAAATCTTTATCAGATGCGGAAGCTGCTCAAAGAAATAAAAAGAAAAGAAAAGCAAACGAGAAGATCTATTATGCTAAAGATAACAAGAAGATGGTTTTAGTTCCTGCACAGTCATTTAAAATGGGTAGTGATAATGGATCCTTCATAGAAAAACCTTCACATAAAGTAAAAGTCAGATCTTTTTATATGGATGCTACTGAAGTAACTAATGTGCAATTTAAAAGATTCTTAAAAGAAACCAAGTATAAACCGAAAGGTACTTTAGAGCATTTGAAGGATAGAAGATTTAATCATGACGCTCAACCGATAGTTGATATAGATTATTATGATGCAGTTGCCTACGCGAAATGGGCAGGTAAAAGACTTCCAACGGAGAGAGAATGGGAGTGTGCTGCCAGAGGTGGTGGAAATAAAAAATATGCTTCAGGAGATAGTGTTATGACTTCGAGCAAATCAAGATACGGAATGCCTATTACTACAGGAAGTCCTATAAAAGTAGGAAGTTACAAGGCAAATAAATATGGAATTAGCGATCTTGCCGGAAATGCGGCAGAATGGGTTTCAGGTGTTTTAACAGCTTATCCGGGCAATGAAGAAATGTTCTCAGGCTATGGCAAGAATAGAATTGGAAGAGGTGGTTCATGGTTCTCTGATGAATCAGAAACTACTTCATTCAGTAGAAAATTATTGAATATTTCCAATGCGACCGGTAATATTGGGTTTAGATGTGCTATAGGTCATGATATGGTTATGAGGCTAGAGAATAAATAGATAATAAGGGAGGTAATATGTCCTCATCAAAATCAAACGCAGTAGTATTGACATTGGTCATGATAGTAATGATAGTAGGTGCTGCTATGTACTTTCTTGGCGGAGAAGTGAAATCTGATAAGTATGTTATCAGACAGGAATTTCTTACCGGTAAGATGAGTGCTATTACGAATGAAGGTTGGTATTTTAAATTTGGTTATGTAACTGAGTTTCAGATATCGGATATTATTTGGTTCAGCGCCGATGCAGAAGAAGGAAGGGAAAGAGATGAATCAATACGTGTAAGATTCAATGATGGAGCTTCAGCTCAGATATCCGGTTCCGTAAGATTTATTTTACCTACAGACCCTGATGAATTAATAAAACTAAAAAAACAATTTGGTAATTTTGAGCGAATAAAGAAAGAATTGGTTATTCAAGTAGTTAATGAAGCTATATACTTGACAGCTTCTCTTATGAGTTCAAAATAATCATATACGACAAAAAGAAGTTTATTCTCTGACTATGCTCAAGACCAAGCTTTGAATGGAGTGTTCAGGACAAGGACAAATGAAATTATAACAAAGGATTCTATTTCAGGTGAAGTTACTACCAGAACTGAGATAGAGATACTTAGAGATAAAAATACCGGAGAGATCTTAAGAAAGGAATCTGCATTAAAGGATTACGGTGTTATATTAAAGAACTTTGTTGTAAAAAGAATTCAATATCCTGACAATATCCTAGAACAGCTTGATGAACAGCAACAACCTTTGATGGATGTTCAAAAAGCTAAAGCAATGGCTCAAAAAGCAGAACAGGAAGCGATAACTGCAGAAAAAGAAGGACTTGCTAAGATAGCTGTTGCAAAAGCAGAACAGGAAGCATTGAAGATAAAGGATGTTGTTCAGGCCCAGAAAGTAAAAGAAGTTGCAGTTCTTAAAGCAGAACAAGCTTTAGAAGTAGCAAAATTTGATAAGCTAGCTGCAAGTGAATATAAAGAAGCAAAAACAATGAGAGCAGAAGCAGATGCAAATGCTGCGAGAAAATTAATTCAAGCCGATGGGGCTTTAAAGCAGAAACTTGCAACTTATGAAAATGTAATGAAATTCTGGGCAGATGCCTATACAAAGCAAAGACCAACACCTGATATTGTTATAGGTGGAGAATCTAAAAAAGGTTCCGGAAATGCAGCTGAACAATTCATGAATTTACTGAGCATTAAGGCATTGAAAGATCTTTCGCTAGATATGAATGTGAAAAAGAAGTAGATTGAATAAAAAACTATTGCTTTTTGTAAAAACATTTATTATATTCGTGCTGCTATAAGTAAAGCCAAGAAATTAGAAATTTAAGGAGTTTATAGATGAAAAAAGGTATTCATCCAAAATATGAAAAAGCAACAGTATCCTGCGTATGCGGAAATACTTTTGAATCAAGAACAACAGTTGGCGAGATTAAAGTAGAGATTTGTTCAAATTGTCACCCTTTCTACACTGGTAAAACAAGACTTCTTGATACTGCCGGTCGTGTAGATAAGTTTATGAAGAAGTATAAAATCGCAGAAAAGAAAGAAGATTAACTTTCTGATCGGGGTTTCAATATTTGAAAATTAAAAGCACAAACTTTCTAAAAGTTGTGCTTTTTTACTTTACGGAGAGTAGGTTGGAATACAAAAAGATATCAATTGGTGGACAAGCTGTGATCGAAGGTGTTATGATGAGATCACCTGAATACATTTCCACTGTAATTAGAAGAGCCGACGGTACTTTAGAGGATCGAACTAATAAATTCATACCTTTATCAAAAAGATATAAAATATTAAATACACCGATCATCAGAGGAGCGATTAGCTTATTTGAAATGATGAAAGTGGGTATTGGTACTTTGAATTGGTCAGCAGATAAGGCCATAGAAGATGAGAACATAGCAAAAGGAAAAGAAGTTGATAAGGATAAGGAAAAATCCTTTTTTCAGAAACTTTTCGATGTAGTAGGAACATCTTTAATCCTCATTATTGCTCTAGGTATCTTTATGTACATACCATATAAATTAACGAGCTATATGAAAGCGATAGACGGCAATCAATTCCTTTTTAATCTATTCGCAGGGATTATTAGAACTACATTTTTAATTATGTATATGTATGCAATAAGTTTCATGAAAGACGTAAAAAGACTTTTTGCATATCATGGAGCAGAGCATAAGACAATTGCACTCTATGAAAAGAAGCTTGATCTTACTGTTGAAAATGCTAGAAAAGAAAGTCGTTTTCATCCAAGATGTGGGACAAGTTTTATTTTGATAGCTGCAATAATTACAATATTTATATTTTCAATATTTGACACTATAATAGTAGCTCAATTTGGAGAGTATGAAAATATAATTTCCAGAGTAGGGGTTCATTTATTGTTCGTACCTTTTGCAATTGGAGTATCATTTGAAATTTTAAAGCTTTCAGATAAATATTCAAATATTCCTTTAGTTAAGTTGATGATCATGCCAGGTCTTTGGTTACAGCATATTACAACAAATGAGCCTGATGATGAGCAGTTAGAAGTTGCGATAAAGTCTGTGAAATTATCAACTGCGTATTTGACAGAAAGTGATTAATTGTTCAAGATTTGTAGGGGACGCCTTCAAGTCGTCCCCTCTTTTAAAAGTTAGATCCTGAAATAAATTCAGGATGACAAGAAAAAAGCATAGGATAAATCATGAGATGTTTATTAATATGTTTAATATTTTTTACAAATTTGTTCTCACAATTTTCAAGTAATGTAGATTATAAAGAATTATCAAGAAATAAGAATTCTATTGGTGTCAATTATATGATCTCAATGGCTGAGACAGAGTGGAATGCAAACTTTGTTGATGCCATAGATACGATTAGATTTACAGGTAACTATAATCTATTAAAAAATGACTTCAATATAAACGGTCATTATTATTTTGGAGAAGACAGATTAACTTATTTAGTAGGGTTATCGAAAACAACTTATTCTTCTACTGCCTCTATTGATACTATAGGTGTCAGAGATCGTTTTGATCTAGGAGAAAAAGAATTGAGTGCCACAAATATAAATATCGGTTATGTGCTAGATGAAAATAAATATGGTGGCGCACTTGGTTTTAAGCACTTCTCATTTGATACTGGGAATGAGGTAAATGATTGTACTGTGATCTCTTTTAACGGTTTTTTAAACAATAGAACATCTTCAGGAAATAAATATGGAATGGATCTTACATATTCATTATTCACAGATGACTCGCTGGTCTATCAAGCTAGAGAATATAATACGATCTTGCCTAAGATAAATATTAGATTTCATTACACTTTTGTACAAGAAGATTTTGATGTGATGATGTATTCAGATAATAATATTTTCGATTCAGGAATATATGAGGATAATTCATATCTGAATCTTGGAGTATGTTTGCATAAGTCTTTTGATAATGTTAATAGTGAATTGGAATTAGATCTTGGTTCTAACTTTACTTCAGAATTTAAGATACCTGAAATTCCGCTTCCATATCTTTATTATAGTATTTCTTTGAATAATAAACTTTTTAGTGATAAGATTAACTTGAATATCGGATGGCAGTATGAGATGTATAATGCTATTTTGAAGAATTATGATGATATGGTTGAGGTTGTTCCTGATAAGTATCCTAATATTTTGGATCTTGAAGAGAATTTGATCATGAATAAGTTGTATTTGACTTTGGATTATTTATTTTAAGATTCCGAATCAAGTTCAGAATGACAAACTACCGATATTCCAAAATTATCCCAATAAATATTTAATTATGTTATCAAAGGGTCACTATTTGACACTATGCTTTTTTATCTTTCTCTTGTAGGCAGGAAAATAAAAAGGGTTTAGAATGAAAGAACGAAAGAAAATCAGATTGAACGGATACAATTACAATAAACTAGGATATTATTTTGTGACAATATGTACCCAAGATAAGGCAACATCTTTTGGTAAAATCAAAAACAATGAAATGATATTTTCAAAAGTTGGAAATATTGCAAATGAGTTATGGAAAACAATACCAGATCATTTTATGAATGCAAAATTGGATAAATATATTATTATGCCAAACCATATTCATGGAATTATTATCATCAATAACGATTCTGTAGGGGACGCAGATCTGCGCCCCTACGGAAAATATTGTACGAATAAACCCCTATATCCCGAAATCATCCAGCGGTATATTTAATTCCTCTGTTCCGGCAACAGTAAATCGTCCATTTCTGATGATATCAAATTTCTCTCCATCTTCTGCTATTGCAGTGATGAATTCAATATCCTCGTAAGGAAGAGTAATATCTGTATGAACATTGGTATATGCTTTTGAATAATCTTCTTTTCTCTGTATTGTCTTTGAATTATCCCTTGCTGTGATCTCTTTGTTGTCGATAGGATTGTAAACAGCCATATCCTCTGTATGAGAATAACAAGTATCACCGATTGCAAAGTGAGGTCCCATTTTTTCTATGATAAGAACTGGCAGTACATCTAGTATATTATACTTTTGAGCAACTATATATGCTAAAGTATTTGTACCTATTGCAAATTCACCTATTGGTAAAGTCTTATGAGGGAAGATCAGATTTTCTTCGATAAATTTCTTATTCTTCTCAACATCATCATAGTTTGCACAACTGTAATCAGAGATATAACCTTCTTTAAAAGTAAGATTAAGTTCTTTGTATTTCAATCCACCAAGGAAAGTTTCTTTGATATGAAGTGTTCCATTACTTCCTTCAAGTTGAGGGCTGGTAAAAACTTCTCCTACAGGAATATTTACGTCAGCACCACAGTTATTATAGTTCGTTTGCTTAGATGGATCTGCAAGTTTCTGATTCTTGATTGTAATATCTGTAAGATTTCCATTTTGACCTTTGATATGTACATGGTCAGCTTTATCAAGTACATCAATAATATGTTTTTGGATACCTTCATATCTTTCACTTTCAAGCATATTAACTTCCATAATATCCTCGAATATCTTCTCAAAATTATCTCCGATCTCAGGTGATGGGAAAGCTATGATACAGAAACTGTTCTCAGTTCTTGGCAGATATTGCTGTTGTGTTTGTGAGTTTGTCATCATCATCTTTTGGTATATCTTTTGTTGTTCTGGTGTTAATGACCATGCTGAATCTTTATTCTCAGGGGAGAAAGGTTTTTCTCCAAATTTCATTACTGCTATAACACCAGAATATTCTTTAGTAATATCTGCTGTTTCTTTCCAAACTTCTTTCATTAGGTCTATTGAGTTTTGAGCAAATTCTTCATCTAGGTGTAGAGCAATTTGGAATTTGAGGTCATGTCCTAATTGTTTATTAGGTGAAGTTGAAGCAGGAATGCCTACAACAGAGTCTAAGTTATAATTATCTTTTAAATATGTAATCAATCTTTTAACCAATTCTTCGTGACCGATTTGACATCTTATCATTACAGATGATTTTTTAGACATGTCCTTGTTGCTATTAATAAAGCCCTGTGCGTAAGCTTTAGCTATCTGTTTAACTAGGATATCCAGTTTTTCATCAGAATAATTTTTGAAAAAATTCGCAGTTTTAGTTTCATTTTCAGTAATATATGCATCATATTTGAACATATATCTAAGATTGTTAGGGTCAGAATTCAAGATAACATCTTTAACATAGGTTAATTCTTTACCAAGCATAGCTTTTATGCCAAGTTTTGATGCTTCTTTATTTCGTTCTTGCTGATATCTTTTTACGATATCTTTAATAGCATTTGCATCAATGGTAGAGTTGTCATTGAAGTAGTTAAAGAGTTCCAGGAAAAGTTTATTGTACTTGTGCATATTGAAGATCTTGTGCTCAAAAGCATCGCCTCTGTAAGATCTATACACTTGGTATACAACATAAAATATCTTGCCAATTTCTTCACCAAAAACTTCTACAGAATAAGCAGGGTTTACATAGGAAATATCATAATTTTCAGGTAGGATCTCTTTACTAAACCCGTTAAATATTTTCTGCAGTTCTTCGAATGAATTATCTTTGAAGAAATTATCATCAATTTTTTTCTCATGGTTGTAGAATTGAACGATCAACTCAGAGCATTTTAAAAGATAAGCTTTATATTTCTTTTCAATTGATGTCGCAGGGAGTTTTTTAGCAATATCTTTTATCAAAGTAATATTTTTTTCATAACTTTCTAAGATGGGTTCGTTGATCTCAGAATAAAATTGTTTAAAATCCATTATTATAACTCCTTGTTTAAAAATTTTCACCACAGAGCACACAGAGATCACAGAGAATTATTGTAACCATTGTGCCCGTACATTTGAAATTTAAAACGCGGTTGTGTATATAACGCGTACTTCTCTTCCAAGTGTTGCACTTGTATTCTTAAGTACATCCTTCATATCAAATTCAAGATGTAAAACATTTTCAAAAGACCATCTTAATCCAATATTCAAGTAACCGTTACCTTTGTTGGTACCTTCCTTACTGTTATCATTCCATGCAAAATCATATTCACAAAGTAAATTCAAAGTTGGAACTATACTTTTATCCAAACCGATGAACATATTCATATTATCATCACCGCTATAAGGATCTTCCTCAGTAACACAATAGTTAATACCCCAATGAAATCCTAATGTGCCAAATTGCCCTTCAGAAACATAATAATTTTTACTCATCACTAGGTAGAATCCCTTAGATTTGATCGCGAATCTATCTCCACGCCATTGACCGGCTCCCTGGCTATCAAAACCAATGGCAAGATTAGGGTAATAAAAATCTTCTTCAAATGCTAAGAATTGCAGCCTCATTCCCGGTTGTCCATTCCATGCCGGAGTATCATCTCCTATAATATTAGATGTCCCGTAACTTACTCCAAAAAAGAAATTTTTAAATACACCAATATTAACTTCACCCATCATACCGTTAGAAGCATAAAGTCTTCCACCGATCTCTATTTCTGCTCTAGTTAAAGCATATGCAGTAGGTGTGTCGATAAGTCTTTTTGTGAAAGCTTCATTACTGAATAAAAAGCCGGTTATGACCAATATTAGGATAAAACAAGTTTTTTTCATTACGAAATCCTGGTTTATTAAGTTTAAAAAAAGGCACGAATTTTCGTGCCTTGAATAAATTTTATTTTTCGATCATCTCGATATTTGCTCTAGGGATCAATACCTCTTTACCATCTACATTGGCGATCATAACCCTTACCCACGTTCCTGATTCAACCTTCTGTAATTCAACAGGTAAACTAACAACAGATCCAAGTTTTCCAAAATAAGGTGCTCTGATTATCCTAATTTGATCACCTGTTTGGATACCTGAATTTGCATAGTCTTTCGTTGAAGTATCTTGAACTTGCTCATGATGAGTAATAATTATCTCAGGTCTCATTACACCTGCTCTGATCTGAGTAGCTCCGTTGATAGAAGCTTTATATCCAACGTACTTTTTAAGAAGATCAAAAGTTCTGGTAGCCATAGGAATAGTACCAAAACCTTCGGTAAGAATAAGTGTAAAACCGATCTTCTCATGTCCGGTAATAGCTACACCAAGGTCTCTTCCAAGGATCTCTTTAATATCCTGATATTCAAAACAACCGGTGATAATTCCATTGACACCAACTTCTTTTGCCTTTTTAAGAGCTTCAAGAGTTACCTTTGAACCGGCAACAATAACTTTACCTTTCATACTTTCATTGATCATACTATCATCAAGTATTGTATCAGGTGAATCACAAGCCATCATGATCTCTCCCTGAGTTTCTCCACCTAATCCAATAATGCCTTGAATATGAACACCTTCAGTACCCATAACAACGCCTTCCTTAGGTAATTCTTCAAGAACTTTACCATCAACATAAGCATCTATTTGAACCGGTATCGCAGGGGCATTAAATATAACCTGGCCTGTAATTCCAGATATTTGACTTATAGTACCTGAGATAGGTGCTTTGTATTCACTTTTGAAAAATCCAAAGAAACCTTTACTTTGAGCTATCATCTCGCCTTTTTCTACTGTATCACCTTCTTTTTTAAGCATTGCTTCAGGTAATTCGGAAGCTTTACCTAATGCCAATTGTCCGGCAACGTTGATAGGATAAACTTTTCCCGGCAATTCTGTTTTAGCCACAATAGTGCTTGATGATATTTCATCATCTTTCTTTACTAATACGTCACCTAAGAGTGGTAATTTTCTAATTTTTTCAATATCTATTTTTGCTGCTACTTTTAATCCTGGGGTATATGCGTGAGCCATAAAACTCTCCTATAAAATCTTTTAAATTATTGATTAAACTCCATCTTTGTCAGATTGCGGTACATAGTTTTTAGATATATTCCACTCTCCTAACATCTTAACGCGATCTTTAAGATTTTTAGAGAATTTAAATGGTCTTCCTCTGGTATCAATTATCAATCCTACGACACCACCTTTTAGTTTTCTAGTAATGTTCTTACCTTTTCCTGCTCCAACATTAAATCCTTTAGCAGGTTCAATAAGGAATTCTACTTCTTCATCATAAGGGAAGTCATATCTTAGGACTTTGTTTGCTGTGATCCATTCATTTAATTTAGTTCCATCAGGTAGGTCAGCAGTGATCTTAACTACATTTTTACCCTCTTTTATTTTCCCGACCGGGCAAATACTTATTGCAAGGTGGATCAAACAATCCTTGTCAAATACTTCCATTGCGGCTTGTTCACAACCGGGAGCATCTACTACAGAAAGTACTCCAAGCTGAGGCATCATAAATATCGAGTCCACAGCAAGTTCTGTAATTCCTTCAGGTAAGAAAGCATCTATAAGCATGTGAGCTGATTGACTTCTCAAAGGAGCGTGTGAAAGAACTCCACCGGATCCTACGAGCATATCAAGTTCCATCATTTTTATAATAGAATCGCTTACATCGCTATCATCAAATGCATCTGCGATACCTTTCTGCTGTTGAACACCTTTTAACCCAACCGCGAAAGCTTTATGTTGAATGAATGATAACCTTAAAGCTTCTCTGGCAATAGCTTGCTCAACATCAAGATCTTGTTTAGATTGAGGAATAGTTGTTGGACGGATCATTTTATTTCCAATACCATTTCTCAATTCATGTTCGTCCATATCAAATGGTACCCATCTCATAATATCATCTAATCCTGCTTCAAGCAAAACATTTGAAACTGAATATGACATTCCAAGATTTGCAGAAACAGTTCTATTGAATTTAAGATGTGTTTTACCCTCAGCGTCTTCTAGTTTAAAAACTGAGAAAATATCTGTAGTAGCACCACCAATATCAACACCAACTACATTTTTATTTTGTAATTCACCGATCTTCTTTATAATTAGACCAACAGCTCCAGGTGTAGGCATAATAGGAGCGTCTGTCCATTTCATCAATTTATTATAACCGGGTGCTTGCTGCATAACATGTTCCATAAATAAATCATGTATTTTATCAGAAGCAGGTCTTAAATTCTCTCTTTCTAA
>WTAK01000367.1 GCA_013139625.1 Candidatus Delongbacteria bacterium
TAGCATTGTATAATCTGTCTTCATCTCAACTTTATGAGCCAGCTGTTTGTCTAAAACTTTATAAACATAGTATCCATCAGCTTGTTTAAGTGGATCACTAATATAGCCTATATCAGAATTCAAGAATATCTCCTGATATTTCGAGTCTAGATCATCCGTATTGATATTGCCAATTCTTCCATTTTTAGCTTTTGAAACTGGATCTGAACTATATTTTTTCACTACTTCTTCAAATGTCATATGTTTGTTCATAACTGAATCTTTTAAAGTAGCAGCTTTGTTAAGAGCAGCTTCATCATCTGTATTTTCCTTCGATGACATCATTAGTATGTGTGAAGTATTTATTTTTTCACCAATCTTCTTATTCAATCTAATTATATGATAGCCAAATGTAGTTTTAACAGGATCAGAAATTTCTCCTTCATCAAGATTATAAGCAGCAACTTCATATTCAGTCACAAGATCTCCTCTTGAAGTAATACCCAGTTCGCCACCATTCTTCGCAGAAGCAGGATCTTGGGAATATTCTTCAGCAGCTTTTTCAAAAGTAATTTCTCCTGCAATAATCTTAGCTTTTATATCTTTCAACTCATCAAATACTTTTTGAAGTCCCAAAGACTCATCACTGTTTTTTATTACAAACTGGCTCAGAGAAATTGTAGATTTAACCTCTGGTAGAGAATCCTTATATGTCGTATAAAATTCTTCAATCTCTTTTCTGGAAACGTTTATTTTTTGCAATTTTCGATTTTTCAACTTATCTACAAAAAGTGTTTTTCTTATTTCTGTTCTATATTCTTTCTTCAACTTACTTACAGTTGTTTTGTACTGCTCTTCAAGCTTCTGCTCCCCACCAACTCTATCTAAAACAGAATTTATCCTGTTATCTAATATCCTTTCAACTTCATCATCTTCCACTGCAATAAGAGTATCTTTTAATGCTATATCATATAATATTTTTGCTGACACAAGCTCTTCAAGCATCATATCCTTAAGCTGATCATCAGTATAGGAACCCTGAAGCATATATTTTTGATGTTCAACCAATTGATTAACTTCACTTTGCAATATGATCTCGTCCCCAACGACAGCAGCTATTCTATCAATTACTTCTCCTGAAGCTGAATTTATAATAAGTACGGTAGATATAAATGTTAATAGTAATTTTTTCACTGTTTCTCCGATTTATTGAGCGTATAATAACTCAACTTTATATTTCTTGAAAAGTTTCCTTCTTAATTCATCCTTTAATTTATCTCTCTTCAAATCTATGACCCTATTCTTAATGATCTCTTCCACATAGTCAAACTTATACAACTGAGGTTCTTTTATTTCAGTAATTTTAATGACTGAAATCGCTTTCTTTTGAATTATCAACTCTGATATTTCATTAACTTTCAACAAATCAGCCGTTTGTCCTATCATTGCATGGTCAGTTCTATATATGTAACCCAGTTCACCATCTCTTGTATTCGGTCTTGCATAGAATTTAGCATATTTTTCAAAACTCTCACCAGCAATTATCTTTTGACGTATATTCTCTAATTCTAAAGCCATTTTTATTTTATCATTAGAATCCATATCATCATTATTATCATAAGTTTTAAATATCTCATATGTCCACATTTTCTTTATCGTCTTAAGTTCAGCAGCATCCTTATGCTCTATGTAGTAATCTATCAATTCATCCTTAGATGGTTTTAGGTTGCTTGGGCTAAATAATCTTTTTTTATACTCAGACGATACGAAATATTTCATTTGGTCAATAGTTTTTGCTACAACCCTTTCATCTTCAAAATAACCTTTTGATCCAGCAACTTCTACCAATAATTCATTCAATATTTTACCATCTATCAAAGACTTTATTACACTTACTTTTTTTAGATTACTCATATGATATGGTTTCAATTGCTTCACAACTATAGCAAGATCTTTAATAATCACTTTTTGATCTTTATAAGTAATAAGTTCTTCTTTAGCTCCAAGTACAAATAGTGAGTCAGCGAATTTCAATGGATCAGAGATATTTATTTTAGAGATCCTGCCGAATAATTCTTCGTTATAATTCACATTATATACAGTTTTTAAAGAATCAAGAACTTTCAATATAAAACGATTGATGTCCTTATTATTTCCATTAAAATCAATTTTATCTTTTTTTACTTTTGTCTCTACTATATCTTCTCGAAATAGATCAACAGCAACTTTTTTTGAAAGTTGCTTATAAGCCCTCTTATAACCTTCCGTATTTATTACTTCAGCAATATTTCCTTCGGTCTGAAAAATTACATTAAGAATATGATCCTGTATTTTGCCGGCTCGTTTTGAGTTACTCATCTTGCTTCTTAGCTTGTTAAGACTATAAACTCCAAAAACATCAAATTCTTTAACATCTCGATCATCGATCTTAGCTAATACAATGTTTTCATAACCTGGTGTAAGTACCAATGTAGAATCTTTCGAAGCATAGCTGTTAACTATAAAAAAAAGTAATATCAATATTGTGAAAAATCTGACCATGACATTTACTCCTACTTTTTATCGTCAGTAATATAATAGAATGATTC
>WTAK01000383.1 GCA_013139625.1 Candidatus Delongbacteria bacterium
GCAAGGAATACAATCATGATCTTTCTTTATGACAATATGTTCTGCCTTATATGGTTCGGTATAAATTGAGTTCGTTGGACCAAAAATATTTACTGAAGGAACTTGCAGTGCGGTAGCAGTATGCATCAAGCCTGTATCTCCACTGATAAAACATTTACATTTATTTATCAAGGAGCATGATTTTATGAAATTTGTACCTTTCACAACAGTTGAATTCTTAGGAGAAATACTATGAATTTTATCATTCAGCTCATATTCACTTTTTCCCCCGAAGATCAAGATATGGAATTTTTTAGCGGGGAATTTTTTAGCAAGTGTTCCATATTTGTCAGCAGGCCAGCGTTTATTGATCATATTCTTCATTACATCACTACCGGCATGTATCCCAATAATCGTTTTATTTTCCAACTTGTTATCAGAAATGAAATTATCTGCAAAAGCTAATGTCTTTTTGCTCAAAATGATCTTCATTTTTGCTTTACGGTTGAGTTTTTTGTTTATTGCAAATTCAAATAATTTGTAATTATTTTCAACTGCATGAATATTTCGGTCTTCTTTTATTCTATTCTGAGATAGAAAATATAAATTAGGGAAAGTTTTTTCCTGGTATTCAAATGAATATCTTTCTTTTGCACCGAGAAGAAAGTGAACTATCTGATATTTGAAATGATTTGATGGGAAAACTAGAATTGATCTGTCATATTTTTCTTTTCTGAGTTTTAAAATTTCCCCGAAACTTTTCAGAGATCCTGCATTTAAAAAATCGATAAAATGTATCTTACTGAATAATTCATTTCCTGAAAGAATATCTTTGATCGGTGAACTCATTACCAGAGCATCGAATTCAAATTCATCTGTAAAAGGTTTAAGGCTTTCCAAGACAGGAGTAACCATCAGAGAGTCTCCAATTCCTACCGTGAAAAATATTAAACATCTTTTTTTCATTTAAATCTTTAGGTCTATTTTTATTTAGAATTAATGTATGTAAGGTATTATGTATAGTCAATTAAATTGTTTAGAAATTAGATGTTGTAACAAAATATTTCTATTGCTAAATAATCCTAATATATTTAATTTCAGAGAGTATATTAATATCAATGTAACCTCTAAAGGCAACTATGAAGAATAAACTCATTTTTTTAATAATCATATCATTATTTTTATCATCATGCATCAGTACAACAAAAAGAGCAGAACAAACAAAGAATGAAATTGATAATATTGACATTTATCTGACTGCTGATGAATTAATAATTGAAGAAGAACACAGGGAAGAAAGAATCGTAGAGATCTATAAGGATGAGATCCAGGATAATTGTGAAAGAAAATTCTTTGAAGTCATGAATTATTACGAAAACGGTGATTATGAGATATCAAGGGTAGTTTTCAGTAATGTATTAGAGAATCTTGAATATCTTTACGGTGATAAAAAAGTATCTGACAAAGTAATGTTACAGAACTTTTGGAATAAATTTGATGATGACAAGATCAAAAGTTCCGGCATAAATATTTTCAGTATTTACGAATCATTATTCTCTGAAGACAGTCATTTAGCTGACGGGAATGGAAATGGTAACGGGCATAAAGAGCTTGTTGTCGAAAAAGCGGCTGAAACGATTAAAGTTAAGCAGAATAATAAATCATTTGTTTACTTGGAAGATAAAGTTAAGTTGATCTTATCTAAGCGTAAATTGAAAGCAAAAAAAGATTTTATAAAAGATGTTTACGATTCTTATAATGATTACTTGGCAGATAGAGTAGGCATTAAAGAGATCTACATGAGGTCTTTGAACTATAAAAATTTTATAAACAAACAGCTTTCAAAAGAGAAACTAGATAACATTCTTTTTTATGTGCCTGCGATAATGACATCATATTATAACGGTAGAAATAACGGCGGTATTTGGAGAGTTGAAAACTTGAAAATATATCGTAAAATCAGAGGTGATGTTGGTGCTTCTACTGCGATGGTGATAAGGAATGTAAAGAAATTAAGTAAAAAGAAATCAATTTTACAGGTAATTGCTACAATATTATCTAACGGTAAATATGGTTTGAATCAAAAAGAAGTTGTCAAAAATATTTATACCGAGGATATGGCTGATTTCTTGGCTATGGTGGTAATTTTATCAAATCCTAGAGATCATGGATTGAAAGATTCTCAGCTGACAAACAAAAAAGAAAAAGATTACTTCGCTTCCTACAATAAATATTTGAAGAACCCTAAGAAATATGTAAGTTCTAAGAAAAGCAGTTCGTCAAAAAGCAATTATTCGAAGTCTTATATTAGGATTAAATATAAAGTGAGAAAGAACGATCACTTAGACAAGATTGCAAAATTATTCAAAGTAAAGATATCTGATATAAAGAAATGGAATCCAAGATCGACCAGCAGAAAGTATTTGTATCCGGGAACAGAGATCTATTTAAGAGGATATAAATTCCAACATTACAAAGCTAGAAGCGGTGATTCAATTGATCGGATCTGTAGAAAATTCAAGATGTACACCACTGATTTCAAAAAGATCAATAATTTATCAAAGAATACGATTTATAAAGGTAGAAGATATATCGTAAGAAAAAGATAATTGATAATTAATGTAGGGGACGCCTTATAGTCGTCCCCTCTTTTAAAAAGATCCTGAAATAAATTCAGGATGACAGAGAAAGTAAGGATAAAAAATTGTTAAAGAAAAAAGAAAATAATAGAGCAGGTCTGATCGTTTTGATCGACCCTGATAAAATAAAATTAGATGAAGTTAAATCTAAAGTTAAGATATATGAAGATCAGGGAGCAGATATCTTTTTCTTTGGTAGCAGTCAACCTGTGAAAAACAATATACATGCGATTGCTCAAGAGATAAGAGATAATACGGCTTTACCATTGATATTATTCCCTGGTTCATCTGAGCAGGTCACTCCAAATGCTGATGGTATTTTATTTATTACTTTGATCAGCGGAAGGAATCCTGATTATCTGATAGAACATCATGTTAGAGCAGCACCTTTTGTAAAAAAAATGGGACTGAAAGTACTTCCAACAGGATATATCCTCATAGAGTGTGGTTATAGAACATCAGTGGAAAGAGTCAGCAAGACACAGCCTTTATCATCATCAAATATTGAAAATATTGTAGCTCATGCACTTGCAGGTGAAATGATCGGTATGAAATATATCTATCTTGAAGCAGGTAGCGGAGCAATTAATCCTGTATCACCCGAGATAATTTCAGCAGTTAGATCGCAGATAACCGTACCTCTGATTGTTGGAGGTGGTATTAGAACTCCTGAGTATGCGAAGAAACTCGTGGATGCCGGAGCTGATTTTATAGTCATCGGGAATGTTCTGGAAAAGACAGATGATAAAGATATCGTAAAACGATTCGCAGAAAGCGTTAAATAAGGATTTGTAAGGGAAGGCTCCCACGTCTTCCCTCATCGGATTAAATTATGAAAGTAGAAGACGATAAATATTGTTTCGTATGTGGAGATCAGAATAAGATCGGTCTGCATGCGAATTTTACAGTAAATGACGACAATTCAGCTACTGCAAAGATAAAGATACCTCAGAATTTCCAAGGTTGGAAAAATATCGTTCACGGTGGTATAGTTTCAACACTGCTTGACGAAGTCAGTATTTATGCTTGCAGAAATATTACATTGAAAGGTGTAACTGCCGAGATCAAAGTTAAATTTAGAAAACCTGTTCCAACAGAGACAGAGATAACTCTTCAAGCTAAAGTTGTTGAAGTCAAAAGAAAACTTATCATGGTCAAAGCAGAATTACTCTGTGAAGATAAAGTTTATGCATCCGCAGAGACAAAGATATTTAATCTAGAATAAAGAAAAAGCCCGGTTTGACCGAGCTTTTTTAGTTTTAGTATTTCTACTTCAACAATATCATTTTTCTAGTCGTTACAGAATTTAAAGTTTTCAAAGTATAAAAATACATTCCACTATTCAGATCTAAAGCGTTAAATTCAATATTATATTTACCTGAATTTTGTTTTTTATTCACAAGTGTTTTAACCAATTCTCCTTTTGTGTTGAATATTTGAAGTTTTACATTATCGGAATATCCGTTAGGGATTAGATAAGATATCTTAGTCGAAGGATTAAACGGGTTCGGGTAGTTTTGTTCGAGAACAATTGTACTTGGAAGTGTAGCTTCATGATCCTCAATTCCTACAATTCCACCAATATAAAAAATTGGAGGTCCTGAAGGACCAAGGTTTGCGTAATATCTATTCCAGATATTTTCAAAATCCCAATCGATATAAGTACTGTCATTTGTACCATAAACTGTACTCATCTCTGTCCATGTACGACCTTCAGCATAATCATCAGTAAGTCCACTTCGTATTAACCAATACGAACTATTAACAGTTGTTGAATCTCCAATTCCAATAAATCCGCTAGTGTTTTCACTACCTTCTACATTTCCAACTGAATAACAATTTATGATATTAGTATTGATTGAATGACCAATAAAACCTGCGACAGAACTATTACCTTCTACTGGTGCCCACGAAAAGCAATTATCAATTACAGATGAGCTATATCCTATAAATCCACCTATGT
>WTAK01000122.1 GCA_013139625.1 Candidatus Delongbacteria bacterium
GAATTATCCGAACCCATTTAATCCAAACACAACTATAAATTTCTCAGTTTCACAAAATGATTCAAAATTGAAGCTGGTTGTATACAATGTAAATGGACAATTGGTAAGTACTTTGTTTGATGGAATTAAGAATCGAGGTAGACATTCAATTACTTTTGATGCATCTGCTCTGAATAGTGGAGTTTATTATTATACGCTTGAGGTTGATGGAATAAAAAAAGATACTAAGAAAATGGTAATGATAAAGTAAAGATTCTGAAATAAATTCAAAATGACTATTAAAGGTGGATGTTTTCCACCTTTTTCTTTTGATTGATACTTAATAAATACTTTGAAAGTTTTGTCTTTTCAGTGATGAAGCAAAACAACCAACTAAAGACTATTGTTCCAATAAAAGTTAGAACATAAAATAATACATTGTCAGGAAGAATACTTACCTTTTTTAAAGCTCTGATTAATGCAAATAATATTAAAGCATGAGATAAGTAAATCCCAAAAGAGTATCTGGATATAATTTCCATAGAATTTCTTATCTTCAGTGAGCTTATCTTAGTTGCAAAGTAATATAGCGCTATGAATATCAGAACATAAAGTAAAGGTAAAGTGATCTTTTCAATTATCATTAGCATTGGGAGTTGCTCAAAGAAATGGTTGTTTATAGCAAGCCAGTTATAGCTAAAAATATATGAACCCCAAACAATAACTAATAGTAAGAATGAATTTGAAAGATAATTTAATTTTGACAATAACTTTTCAACTTTTTTAATATTATCAGCGATCCAAATCCCTAAGCTGAAATAAAATATATGTGATAAGAATAATCGTTTAAATACGATCGATAGCTGTTCGTTTTCGATAAGACCAATCTTATAGTGGTTAAATGCAATTTGCAGGATTAAAATAAACACTATCACGAAAAAGCTTTTACCTTTAATAAATTTTCTATAGAACGGAAAAAATAAGTATAATTGGAAGATAAGAAAGAAGAACCAGAGATGATAAAAAGCCGTTCCAGTGAAAAGTTTGAAAATTATTTCAGTAGCTAAGATATCCGAATTGCCAATAAATGCAATTGCAATGTAAATCAATGACCATATAATGTATGGCACTAATATTCTATTGATCCTTTTTTTATAGAAAGTTTTAATACTATATTCGCCATCATATCTTAAACTAAGAACAATTCCTGATATCAAAATAAACATTGGCACTGCGAATTGAGAGAAGATATCAATACTTGCAATTGTAACTGGTAAAGCAGAAAAAGTGCCTATCTGACTGAAATAACTTGTGATATGAATGATCACAACAGCTACAATAGCAAATCCTCTTAATATGTTTATTTGATCCTTTATGTTCGACCTCAATAATTTAAGGAAATTAAAATGAATTTTAAAATAAATGCAATGATTTATTTAGAATCTGTTGTTGCTACGATCTTATAAAAATATTTATTTGAACTTTCAGTTCCGCTCCATGAGTTTGTGAACGAAGTTTCTATTTGAGTGAAAGTTGAATATGGGTCAGCAGCAGCATAGATTAAATATGATCCTGCATTATCTACAATATCCCAGGTGATGTTTACATCTGTGCCATTCGAAATTATTTGAACATTCTGAGGTGATAGGAACGGTGATATATCTATTTCATCTATATACCATCCTCTTTCGTTGTAAAGATCATCACTGCCAAATTGCCACTGAAGTAGAATATTCTGACCGGCATAAGCACTAAGATCGAAGATGACTGATATCCATACACCTGAATCACCTGAGTATGCATCTTCATCGGGCATTGGATTCGTGTAAGCTGACGAGATAACATGAGTATATGCGTCTAGTGGATAGATCACATTGTAGTTATTGCCATTATCAGTGGATATCTTAACATTTCCACCATCGTAAGCTAACGGAGCTGTACCATCTTCTATTTGATACCAGTGAGAAAAAGTTAGTAATGAATTTTCTTCTAGCGGAACAGCCGAAAGGTCATACACCAACTTAGAATTTGAGTTGTCTGTATGATTAGCTTCTAAAATAGTTCCCCAAATATCTCCACCTGAGACTGAACCAACTAACGCATCTGTGCCATATTGCCAATCTCCGCTAGAAGTAAAGAACGGATCTTGAGGTGTAAATTTTACTTTGTCATAGACTATTTTAAATACTTTTTCCTTTTCATTGTGATCCATTTTAATACTCTTAGTGCCTGTCGCATCTCCGAGATAAAGCATCTCAGAATCAGCACCTGTAAAATAATATGTTCCAAGGTCAACCCAGAGACCGGCATTAGCAGCCTGATCTACTCTGACTTCATCAACTGTAGAGTTATGGAATATCTGATATTTTGCATTGGTTATCATTTCAGTGTTAGAAGGTATGAAAACTTCAACTTTATAATCTCCGGGAGTAGCAATATTAGGATTCCATGAAGCAGAGTAATCGTCAATAGTCGTACCTGTCATAGCACCAGTCCACCAGTATGTATTTGTACCCTCATCTACATTTCTCCAATACTTCATTCCTGTAGTTCCTTCTGCAAGCATAAAGAACCCCACATTTCTGTCTTGAAAATCATATTGATCATCTGCATAGGAAAGTTGAAGGTCATCAACCTCCAATTGAGCTGTTTCAGGTTTTGATCCTATTGCAGAAGTTGTCCAGGCTACTGCATCAAGATTCTCAATTCCTGTATTAAACCCTGGCCAATCATACATTACTTCAAAGCCATCTTCACTTGGGTAAGCGACATTCTTATTTCCGTAGGGATCATTGTAATACAGAACTTGCTGAGCAACATCGGCTATACCAACCGGAACGATCAAATGCCCTGATGCTGTAAGCATAACACACATAGGGTGAGGATTGCCGTTGTTTATATCAGCTGAAATAACATTCCACCAATTGCTCCAATACTGAACTGAAGTAAGACCATGCTGCTGTAAGTAATATCTTTGATTCGTTGATGGGGAAGAGCCGCCATGCCCGTTATCATTCCACATAAAACCATCACCGCCACCTGTACCTACTCCGACATCGTAAAGAATATCATAGGTAAAATCTTTATAGATATAATTATCATAGATGAAATGTGCCCAGTTGTTTGTAGTATTCAGCCAGTGTGGGATCAATTCGTAATAAGCTAGTACCATTGCACAAGCGGTTGAAGCACAACAGCCGTACCTGTGACTGTAACCATCAGTATCGTAAACCTGATTTATATATGGGACATTCAAAGTAGCTTTCTGCTTTGGAGCTTTTATTACGATTGGCTTCATATTTAGATCAAATTCATAGAAATCAAAACTATTCGATAGATTTGTCTCAATGTTAGTACTTATATTGAGGGCATATCTGTCACTGGATAATAAAGATTCTTCATCGTGAATAAATTTTAAGTAATGTATGGAAGTGTCACTTTCCCAATTATAGCTGTTCACAATCTCATAGTTTTTAGTTGTAAGGAACTCCAGGTCATAGACAAATAGCTTACCTGAAACATCTCTGAAAGCAAGTTTCTTTGAATCCTGTGACCATTTTTGGTCGAAATATCCGTTCTCAGTTGTGATCTTTATAGATTTCAATGTACTTAGATCCAGTATGTAAACATTTTGGTCTTGATCGTGGTAAGATACAAATTTTCCATTCGGAGATATCGGAGTAATATTAGAATAAGATTCTAGATCATATTTGAATTTTTCTTCGTTCGCATATTCTATGATTAAATTGTTTTCTACAGTATACGCAATATCTCGATTATCAGAGAAAGAAACTTGCCCACATTTTTTGGATGGTTCAGCCAAATATGTTACTTCGTTTGTATTTAAATCTAATAATGCAGGTGTTTGTTCTCTTGTTTTAGCGTTTATATATTTAAAACCAATAGAATTTTCGAAAGTATTAAAATATCTACCACATCCGGGGTTCTCTAATAAAGTTGAAAGTTTCCCGTCTTTTATCAAATATAAAGCATTATCTAGATTATTCGTAGCTACAACTCCATGGTCTGTTTGAGTAAACCCGGTTAGGTAACCTTTATTCTCTATTGAAACTAGCTCTTCCTGTGATATTTTCGCTGATAAACTAAAAACTAACATTAAAGAAATAAATATACTTGTTTTCATTCTTTCCTCCCAGTTTGTCAATATAACCAAAATACTATATTTACTAACACTAAAGCAATTAAAATATTATGTCATTTGACCATTTACTAATATTTTGTATATTATCAATAATATAAATCCTTGAGGAATTACGATGAAACGAATAATTGTAATATTTTTAATCGCCTATTTAAATCTCTTTGCCAATGATTGGTATTCGAAAGAAAATAAGACATTTTCTTGGTATGATTATTATGCTCAAGCATGGGATCTTCTGACTTCTACTGATGAGAAAGCAACATATATAAATGCAAATGACTTCGGATTGGAATATCCGGTAAATTTAGATGCCGTGAGTTCTTATCTCTGGGAAAATGGAGAGAGTTTTAGCTTTAAGATCTATGCTAAAGATGGATCAATTTTACTATGGCAATCAGATGATAGCCTTTCAATTCAGAATTTTAATGATGTATATTTACCTTCAACGATGGTAATGAACGATGATTTTTGGGTTGCAATGATACCTGATACAATAACCGGGCTTCCGACAATGGTGGCTGACAGATATGATTCCGATGATTGTCACAGTTATGCAGGGTCAGCAGGGTCGTGGACAAAATATCACAAAGAATATATTTCCAGAGTTTTAATGGAGCAATATACAGATGTCGATATTTATCCTCCGTCAGTAAGGACTATCTCAGGGAATGTGGGATATCAGAATATTGATCTGCAATTAACAATATTAGTTCAGGATCAGAATGCGATTATTTCTCCGATGGATGCTGAATACAGCATAGATGGTGGAGCATGGATACCATTTACTATGAGCAGCGCAAAAGGAGATACTAAGTTTCGAGGTACTATCCCGGGGCAAGTTGATGGTGCTATCGGATCAGTAAAATTCTTCGTAGAGGATGATCAGAGTAACTCACAGTGGTCAGATACTTACCCTCTTAGTTGGTCAAAGGAATATTCGTTATTCACTGAAGACTTTGAGGAAGAATTTCCGCCTTATGATTGGAGTAAACAGTCTTCCGGAGCAGGCTTCATACAAGTTCAATACCCTGTTCATTCGGGTGAAAATTCTGTAGCTCACTTAAACGATATTGGAGCGCAAGATGACTGGTTAATATCACCGCAGATATATATACCTGATTCTGTTTCGGTGATACTTTCATATTGGCAGAAAGATTCTTTATCTTCAGCAGCTAACGGAATACATGAAATTTCAGTGTCAACAGATAAAGTAATTTGGACACAGATCTGGACAGGCACATCTTCAGAAGATGAATTTACCGAGAATATTGTTTCACTAAGTGCCTATACAGATCAGAATATTTACATAGGTTGGCATTACACAGGTGATAATAGTGATATATGGTATATTGATGATGTCAGTATTATCTGCGATGATGATGAACCATCTATTACTGACATTCAGGCTAATACAGCTTTATTGCCTGCTATTGGAGCATATCTAAATAATGATATGGATATTCAGCTGACATTATCCTCTAGAGTGGGAATAGATTCTATCTTAGGTCATTATTCTTTTGACGGTGGAGCTATTGACAGTATAGCCTTTACAAAAATTTCTATTAACATTTGGTCAGGTGCAATTCCTGCTATTGATTCGGTAGCAACTGGTACTATCAGCTTTGATATTACAGATCTCGGTGATCAAAATGTTACTACTGATGACTATGATATTTATTTTGTTCAGGATAATGAGATACCGATAATTACGGCTGTACGAGGTAGAGAAGCATTTGTAAACAAAGATGCTAAAATATCTGTGACGGTGAACGAAGAATCGTCAGTTATATCCTGTGTAGGACACTATTCCACAAATGATTGGGCAACTCAGTATGATTTTACTATGAATTTACCTAAGATGCATACTTTTGTCTATGAAGGAATTATTCCTGCTGAATCAACTGAGAAACAGGGAAAACTTAAGTTTACTGTTGAAGACTTTGAAGGTAATACTCTCAACTCTGCTGACTACGTAATGAATTGGATATCAACTTTACCTGACAGTTTTGACCTTAGAACTTCTTACCCAGAGAACTATGTTACATCTGTAAAATTACAGCTTGGTGGAACTTGCTGGACACATGGTACGATTGCTTCAATGGAAAGCAATTTACTTATGACAGATCTCTGGAGTTACTACGGAGAAGAAGGTGAACCTGCTCTTGCAGAATATCATCTTGACTGGTGGAATGGCTTTAATGACTATAATAATGACGACATAACAACTCAAGGTGTAGGAATAGAAGTGCATCAGGGTGGAGATTATTTGATGTCCGCAGCTTATTTTTCCAGAGGGGATGGTGCTGTCAGAGAAATTGATGGGCAGGCTTATGATGTAGCACCTGATAGATATTCAGATTCGTATCATTACTATTATCCGAGAGATATTGAATGGTATTCTGCTGGCGATAATTTGGAGAATATCGATGAAGTAAAACAAAAGATCATGGAAAATGGTGCTATAGCTACCTGTATGACTGCAAGTGCGGGATACACAATAGATTATATACATTATCAACCAACCGGAACGACAGAAGAACCTAATCATTCGATTGCTATTGTGGGGTGGAATGATAGTTTAGCTACACAGGCTGTTGAAGGACCCGGTGCATGGTTGTGTAAGAATAGTTATGATACGACATACGCTTTTGATGGTTACTTCTGGATATCATATCATGATAAGTATGCAGGAAAACATCCTGAAATGGGAGCAGTTTCATTCAAGAATGTTGAAGCTATGAGATATGATAATGTTTACTACCATGATTATCATGGATGGAGAGATACTTATACTACTGTAGATGAAGCATTTAATAAATTTGTATCAACTCAGGATGAATATATCAATGCTGTCAGTTTTTATACTGCGAAAGACAGTGCGATTTATACTATAAAGATCTACGATGATTTTACGACCGGTACTCTACAGAATGAACTTGAAAGTAAGACTGGATATATAGAGCACAAAGGATTCCACACTATTGATCTTGATAATTCAGTTCAAATATCTAACGGAGATGATTTCTATGTCTATTTGAATCTTTCAGTAGGTGGACAAGCTTTTGATCAAACTTCCGATATTCCTACTCTATTAGGTGCAAAGTCCAAGGTCATTGTAGAATCTAAAGCCTCAGCTGATGAAAGTTATTACTATGAGGGTGGAGTATGGAAAGATCTTTTTGATAATGTTACTATTGATTATCCTCAAACTGCCAATTTCTGCATCAAAGCTTTAGCAAATCCTGTGTTCTTGAACATGGGGAGCCCTGAGAATGTTCAGATCTCTCAAAATGCTGTAAATGTGTACATTACGTGGGATAATGTGCTAAATGCTAACACCTATTACATTTATAGTTCTGATGATCCTTACGGTATCTTTACTTACGTTGGAAGCTCAACGACGAATAGCTGGGATGGAGCATTGGGAGCTTCAACGAAGAAATTTTATTACATTGTGGCGGAATAACAGATGTAAGGGACGCAGATCTGCGTCCCCTACATACCTTTTTTGAAACAAAAAACTCCTTGACAATACATTTTATAACCTTACATTTTATTTTAATTAAAAATAGCCCAGGAGAACATTATGGATCTTTCGGATTTTTTATTGACAAAGAACATCAAAATTATCAATGAAGATATCGATAAAGACGGATTGCTGAATGAGATAGCTAAGTTAGCTTCATCTGATGAATCTGCACAAAAAAAGATATTCGAAAATCTAAAAGAAAGAGAAGGTCTGGGTTCTACCGGATTTGGAAATGGTATAGCCATACCTCATTGTGCTTTGGATAATATTGATGAATTCATAATAGGTATTATTACCGTTCCTAACGGAGTAGAGTATGATTCTCTGGATAATAAACCTGCAAAAGTATTTGTATTTATCATAGCACCTGAAAAAAAGAGGAATCATTATATTAGATTTCTTTCAGCTGTGTCTGGGATATTAAAACAGGATGAGGCTGTAAATGAAATACTCGCTCAAACTACTCCAATAGGGATAGAAGAAAGTTTTTTAAGATACTCCTTACCATCTACTACAAATAAGAAAGAAAGCAAAGAATTCAACCTTCTACATGCATTTTGTCAATCTGAGGATAAATTTGAAGATCTTATGGGCATAATCACAGAAGTAAGCGAGTGTGATATCTCTGTTGTAGAAGCTAATGATGCAGGAAAATATATCAATGCTATGCCTCTCTTTGCTAAATTCTGGACTGATGAAACTAGTGGTTTTCATAGGATCATAGTTGTGGTATTGCCAAAATCAAACACTAATGAGATCCTGAGAAAGATAAATAAAATTATTGATAAACTCCCTGAAAGATCAGGTATAATGGTTTATATACAGGCAATAGATTACATTAATGGGAATTTGAACTTGTAGGGTAATTATTATGTCTGTATCAACTGCTGTACCGATATTACACGAACCGACTGCAATACCTATCTTACTGATCTTAGGAACGATCATTGTTATGGGATTTTATGTTGGCAACAACATGAAATTAATGAAACTACCTTCTCTGATCGGATACATGATCTTTGGGATATTGCTTGGTCCTTCATTATTTGATGTAATGAATGTTACGATTCAGAAGGATCTTTCATTTATTACAGATATTGCTTTGAGCTTTGTAGCATTGAGTATTGGTCTTGAGTTGAAATTCTCTATCCTGAAGAAACTTGGAAAAGGTATTGTTTCAATTATTTTTGTCTCAACTTTTGTTTCATTTATCCTGGTATTCTTTGTCGTTTACTGGTTGACGGACAATCTTCCTCTAGCATTGATCTTCGCTGCGATTGCACCGGCAAGTGCTCCGGCGGGAACAGTAGCTGTGATCCAAGAATTCAAAGCAAAAGGAAGTTTGACTAAAGCTTTATATGCCATTGTTGGATTTGATGATGGATTATGTATTATCATCTTTGGCTTTTCTGCAGCGATTGCAAAATATTATATCGTAGCAGAAACAGGTGAATCTGTTAAAAACATACTGTCAGTAATGTTACTTCCTTTAAAAGAAGTATTCCTTAGCATAGTAATCGGTACTATTCTTGCCATGATAATATCTGTGCTCGCCCGAAAAATGAAAAAAGAGGGTGGATTTATCATCCTGATATTTGGTTTTACTTTTATAGGATGTGGCTTAAGTGAGATATTCCATCTTTCTATTATTTTAACGAATATGGTAATGGGTATTGTTGTAGTGAATACTCAACCTCATTATTTAGTTCAAAAATTTCATGATAGAATGGTTCTTTTTATGCCTTTAATATTCATTATGTTCTTTACCTTGGCAGGTGCGAATTTACATTTAGCAGAATTACCATCTTTGGGTATGTTAGGAGTATTATATATTCTGGCAAGGTCAGCAGGTAAGATCTTTGGTTCAAGTATTGGTGCTATGTTCGGTCATGTTGAAGAGAAGATCAAAAAGTGGGTTGGTCTTGGAATGCTTTCTCAGGCAGGTGTTGCAATCGGATTAGCTCTGATCGCGAAATATGAATTCGCAGGATTAGGCAGAGTGGTTGAAACTGTAAATGGAGTTGATATTACTTCCGGTGACAAATTAGGAACCATTGTGATAACAACTGTTACGGCGACTTGTATTTTCTTCGAAATAATTGGTCCGATCTTTACAAAGATAGCATTGACGAAGGCAGGGGAGATCAATGCCAAAGAATGAGTTCGCAATGAATCTTGATAGTGCTGCTACTAAAATTTTCATTGGTATAGACGGTGGTGGAACTAAAACGAACATTTCAGCTTTAGATATAGATAATAATCTACTCTGTTCGGATACATTCGGTCCGACAAATCTTTTGAACGGAACTGAATTTGAGGATAATCTTTTAATTCTTCTCAAGAAACTTGTTTCAAATCTAAAAAAGAATGTTACGGCAAAATACGAGTTATATATTTCAGCAGGATTTGCAGGTATTTCTACAAAAAGCAATTCAGAGAAAAGATTTACAGATATCCTTACCAGAGCTACTATTGGTCAGAATATTACTATTAAAACAGCAGAATTCGGATCGGATGCACTTTTAGCTTTGAATGTGTATTTTCCTGACAAGCCGGGACTTTTACTTATATCAGGTACAGGAAGTATTTGCTTTGGGAAGGATGCAAAAGGTAATGTTTTTAATACCGGTGGTTTTGGGCATATGATCGATGATGGGGGTTCCGGGCATTGGTTTGGGAAACAGGCGATCAAATTAACTCTTAATTCTAGATTCCATCACGATGAAAAGTCTGTGATCGAGGAAATGGTTTTCAATCAATTTGATATTAAAGAACCTGAAGAACTTTATGACCTTATTTATAAAGAGGAAGGAAAGAACCTTGTAGATTCTGCATCGAAACTTCTTTTTGATGCCTACAAAGAAGGATGTCCTTTCGCTGAGAAAGCAATACTTGAGGGAGTGGATAAGCTGGAGTATCTTGTTCGTAACTGTTCGAAGCTGATAAATGATGAAGCTTCTTATGTTGTTCTTCATGGATCAGTTTTTAAGCAGAAGATCGTACTTGAACTTCTGAAAGATAAACTCATTGATGATATGAATATTTATAAAAGCGATAAGCGAATTGATTTAGAAGCAGCGGCGATATTGTTGGAGAAGGTGAAAGGGTAGCCCTTTCAAGTTATAAGTTATAAGTGATGAGTGATAAGGTCGCTCATACAATCCGTCACCCTGAAAACTTTCAGGGTCTTTTTTTTTATTTAAATTCATACAACATTTACGTTGATTTATTACTCAATAATTACTAAATTGAAATAATTACAAAGCAAGTATAAGTCAAAGTTAAGGATTAACAAATGGATAAGATCTCGGTTTTAAGCAAAATAATTCATGTAGATGAATTGTCAATACTTATTGAAAATATTTTAAAAAAAATGGATTTAAAAGAAATAAAGAGACTGTCTGAAGATATAATAGTTGCGACACAAAGAACACCTTTGGAAGCAAGAAAGTTATGTTTTGTAAATACACTCACTGAGTTAGATGGGAAAGTTAAAGAAATCAAAGCAGTAATTAATAAACTTGATATTAAATATGATACAATATATATAGTTACATCCAATCGCAAGCTGACTGATTACTTTAAAAGATGGATAAAATCTAAATTTACAGAAAATCAATTTGAATTTTGGTCATCAAAAGAAGTTATTGATAAGATTGACTCTCATTACTCTGATTTTTGGGGTCATAATGATGCATTTATAAAATCTTATGAAGAATACTACACAAAAAACATAAAAAAAGAATCTGACTTAAGAAAAATATTAAAACTGGATAAAAATATTGATAAACAGTTAGATATGTTTATCGAGCCTAATATTTATACTTTTGAAGAAGATAGGGAAGCAGAAAGGTTAGTCAGAGTAAAAATAAAAAGAGAGAATATCACAAATGGTGGATCTTATGTAATATCCGGTGAAGCAGGTACCGGTAAAACAACACTTCTTAAAGAAATTGGAAGTGCAATAATTAATCTTAATCATAATAGTAATAATAAATCAATACCAATTTTGATAAAAGCAAATGATATTCACAATGCAAATTGTTCACTAAAAAATGCTTTTGAAGAAATATTATTAAAAACTTTTAAGTCATTTGATTTAGATAATATTTATAAAA
>WTAK01000222.1 GCA_013139625.1 Candidatus Delongbacteria bacterium
CTTGATAATAATATATATTTAAGAAGATTTTGCTTCTTGATAATAATATATATTTAAGAAGATTTTGCTTCTTGATAATAATATATATTTAAGAAGATTTTGCTTCTTGATATTTTTGGCTATATTGCTTATTATTTATTAGCATATAATTGTTATAGCAGGTAAGCAAATGCAAAATATTAAACTCTCAAATATTGAGAATGATCCGATAAAAGCTAAAATACTTCTCGTTGATGATGAGGAGCTTATACTAAATTCATTAAAAATGACATTGGAAAGATATTTCACAGTATTTACAACGCAAGACCCAACCGAAGTATCATCAATAATAGATGAGAATGACATTGATCTCCTTATCTCTGATGAAATGATGCCGAAAATGCGTGGGTGTGAACTTGCAGAAAAAATCCATCATGAATATCCTGATATTACAAAGATCATTCTTAGCGGGAACTCTAATAAAAATGATATTATCCGAGCAGTGAATCAAGGTCATATTTTTTCTTTCATTTTCAAACCGGTAGATGTTAATCAATTGCTGCAAACTATCAAGCAAGGCTTAGAATATCGGAAAATGAAGGAAAAAATAAAATTCCAGAATTTGGTTCTTGAAAATAAGAATGAAACTCTTATCCAGGATGTGTTAAAGAAAACATCAAAGATAAATGAAATGGAAAAATTCTATGAGATCGGTAAGTTCTCTGCATCCATAGTTCATAACTTAAATAGTCCTTTGCAGACATTGATCACAGGATATCAATTACTTGAAGATGAGATGAATCAAAAAACTGATGTTCATCCACAGATAAAGACCATCATGAAAATAATTAATGACAGTTTTATAAGTATGGAAGAAATGATCAAAAGTATTACGACCACAGTTAGAAATGCCAGCTTAGTAAAAAAGATACCTGTCAGTCTGAATGAAGTAATTGCTAACTTGATCGAAAAATTTAATTTCAAATTTCAAAACTCCAATAACATAGAGTTTATTACAGAATTGGATGGGAATTTACCTAATATTTTAGGCATAAAAGTTCACTTTGACCAAATGTTTTCAAATTTACTCAAAAATGCTATCGATTCTTTAGAAAGTTCTAAAGAAAAATTCATAACCATCAAAAGTTTTCATAGTAAAAACAGTATCTGTGTTTACATCGAGGATACAGGATGTGGCATTCCTGAAAATAATATTGATAAAATTTTTGATACCGGTTTTACAACAAAAGAGTTTGGCAAAGGATCGGGACTTGGTTTGCTTATAACTAAACAAATGATCAATTCATATCAAGGTACGATCACGGTTCAATCTGAAGTCGGCAAAGGTACATCATTTGTAATTTGTTTCCCTAAATAATACAAATAATTTATGATAAGAGATATTAAAATAGCATTGGAATCTTTAGGGCATAATGTATTTAGGTCTTTCCTAACTACATTAGGCATTATTTTTGGAGTCGCAGCAGTTATTTCCATGATGTCAATTAGTGAGGGAGCAAAAAAAGAGATCATTGACAATATAAAGCAACTTGGCTTAAACAATGTTATCGTTGAAAATAAATCTTATGATGATCTTAAAAATGATGATAGATCTAGAAACTTATCCAAAGGTTTAACAATAAATGATTCGTATGTAATATCTGAGATACTCGAAAATTCGGTAGTTGTTTCCGAAATATTTTCATCGGCAGATGTTACGATCGGATCAAATATTGTCAAAACTGATATAATTGCCACAGATGAGAAATTCATTCGAATAAAAAACCTTGAGTTGAGGAAAGGTAGGTTCTTTGATAGTAATGAAAATTTGAACTATAAAATGGTCTGTGTTATCAGTGATAAAATTGCGAATAAGAATTTTATCGGTGAAAATCCGATAGGAAAATCGATAAAGATCCGAAAACAAAGACTAAATATTATAGGTGTATTCAAATCAAATACTGTTTCAAGTAAAGCCGCTGATGGTATCGAAATGACCAGCAATGAAAATTCTATTATTATTCCGCTTTTTACAATGATCAAACGAAAAGGCAAATCTACTCACGATGCAAAAATTGACAGGATAACTATTCAGACAAAAAATGAAAATCTTGTTTTTAAAATTTCAGGAATTGTCGGAACCATATTGAAAAGGCTTCATAATGATATCGAAGATTATAAGATCGTACTTCCGCGAGAATTACTGGCTCAAGCTCAAAAAACACAGAGAATATTTAACATAGTTATGGGTACTATCGCTTCAATATCTTTGCTTGTTGGTGGTATCGGAATTACTAATATCATGCTTGCGAATGCGCTGGAAAGACGGAAAGAAATTGGTCTTAGAATGGCTATTGGAGCAACTAAAAGATCTATTACAATTCAATTTTTAGCCGAGGCAGGCATGATTAGCCTCATCGGTGGTATTATTGGAATTGGGCTCGGGATCATTATGACTTTTGCAATTTCAAAATATGCTGAATGGGATACTACTGTAACTTTTATTTCTATCGTAGTTTCTTTTATTGTTTCAGTAAGTGTTGGGCTTATCTCAGGATTCTTACCCGCAAAAAAAGCTGCAAACATGAATCCGATCGAAGCGTTGCATTATGAATAAAAAGAAACCTAAATACACTCCTGAATTCAAAAAAGAAGTTTGTGAATTTGCTCTTTTTGATAATATCACCAATTCTGCAAAATTTCATAAAGTTGATAGAGATACTGTTGGAAGATGGGTGAAAAATTATAAACTGTATGGTGAAAATAGTTTTACATATAGAAAAAAAAGAAACGTTACTCAAAAAACCAAACTTGACGAAAATACTCTTTTAAAAATTAAAGCTATTAAGGAGAATAATCCAAAATTATCCCTACAAAAAATAAAAGATAAATTAAACCTAAATTGTGATATTTCTCTGATCTCCAGAAAACTTTCTAAGTTAAAAATTAAAAGTACCTATCAAAAAGTAATTAATTCTTTAAATATTTTTATTAATGTCCTTTCTCAAAATATTAAACATGGCGAAATCTATTCACTTTATCAAATAAATGTTACAGACAATAACTCAAAGAACCATTTTATCGGTTTTAGCTCATTTAAAAATAATACAAACCTTTGCATATTCATGGATTATATCCTTTCAAATATTCAAGGCTTAGAGCAGTTTAAGAAAATAAAAAAAATCAAAACAAATATCGGCTATTTAGATCAACTTGGTAATAAGATCATATTCAATAGGTTCATTAAAGACAAGTATAATATTGATATGGAATATACTTCAGATATTAAGCTTCCACAGAATTTGAAGCTTGATTATGTAAAGTCCACAGGTATTGAGGATCTTTTCCATGATACTTATAAAAAACTTATTACTGATAAAAGTATTAAAGATCTTGAGAATGATATACTTATACCACCAATTTTTATAGATGACTTTATTCAAGATACAAATAAAATAATCAGCTTTAACAACTATTGGAATGTACTTTCATTACCTGATAAGCAGAGAAATATTCTAGCAAATGTTATCGAGGAAATAGAAAAATTAGGTGATACTGCAAAAATAAATTTTAACTTTGATAATGCTCTTGAACTGTACAATAAAATTTATTTAACAACTTTAAATTGTAATAATGTTGATGAAGTGAAAGCTAATTCATTAATAAAACAAGCTGATATCTATTATCATCTTGATAATTTCGACCTCTCTAAAAAATTATTTAGTGATACTCTTAAACTTTCTTCCGAACTAGACAAACATGAGATTTCTGCAAAATGTTACTATTATCTTGGTATGATTAGTTTTTCATTGTTTCGTAATAAAGAAGCTGATCAATATTACGAAAAAGCATTAAAAGAGTATAGAAAAGATAATACTAATTCCTTTGATTACTACAAAACGAAAGTAAGAAAGCACACAAATTTAGGAGAATATAAAAAAGCTTTAAGAAGTGTAAATTCATACATCAAAACTGCAAATGACAATAATGATAATTCATCCTTAGCTAATGGATATGGATTAAAAGGAAATATACATTATTGGAAAAAAGATTATCTAAATGCAGAAAAAATGTATTTAAAGCATAAATATATTTC
>WTAK01000004.1 GCA_013139625.1 Candidatus Delongbacteria bacterium
AGAATTGAATTTGCCCCATCAGCACCTACTATAAATTTACCAATAAAAGTTTGATCTTTACTTTTTGCTATAACTTCCTGCTTTGTAATTTTGATATTATTTATTTTTACTCCTGTTAGCAGATCTATATTCGGATATTTTTTTACTTCTCCGATCATAAAATCATCAAATTCACTTCTTCTGCAAAGAAACCCTGGTATTTTTTCTTTATCTTTAGGGTCTTTAAAATCAAATATTAAACTTTTATTTCTTGGGGTGTAAACTCTTAAACCATAAGATTTTATCTTATCTACTGAATTTAGAAAATTCTGATAAATATTTAATTCTTTTGGAAATGCTTTTAATTGATTTAGAGCTCGTTCACTTAAAGCTCCACCACAAACTTTCCTTCTAGGAAAGGTATCTTTATCGATCAGTGCTATTTTGAAATTTGTATTTGCTAAATGAAGAGCCAAAGAGCAACCGGCTGGACCTGCACCGATTATTATTATATCGTACTTCATAAAGTACTCCCTTAAAAAAACGGGCCAGTGTGAGAATCGAACTCACCCGGGACGCTATCAACGCCCTGCTTACGGATTTGAAGTCCGCGGGAGCCACCAGGTCTCCATCCAAGCCCAAACTTTATTGAAGTTCTAATATATACATTAATTAAATCCATGTCAAGAATTTCAATTTAAAATATCGATATTAATGATTTGTTAGCTTTTGTAGCTTGAATAAATAAATAATCACCTAGACTACTTTGATATCGATTTATTATCTCTAATATATGGCCTGATTCTATATCTTTTTTTAACTTTTTTAAACCTGATTTTAATTCGGATGATGTACAGAAGTTATGAAAAGAAGATATCCCACTTCGTACTTTCTCATTTAAATACATTTCAGGTCTTTGCTTGCCACTATAGAGGAAAAAATCTTTTAGATTTGGGGTTATTGAAAAAGGTTTAAGATCATTCACTGAAAACCCTGCATAAAATAAAGATTCTTCTACTTGTTTCAATGTTTGCATTTGCTTACATGACAATTCCATCATTACAGGAAAGTAATGACACAACCAATACGAATACATTTGCTCAGGAGTAGCTGTAAAAATTACAAAATTGGCATTTGCTTTTAAAACCCTAGAAATCTCGGTAAAGGCTAATTTTAAATTTGGAAAGTGGTGTATAGCTAGAGAGCAAATCGCACCATCAAACATATTAGAGTTATACCCAAGACTTTCGATATTAAATTTGTCCCATTTAATAATTTCAGACTTATTCCGAGCTTCTTTAAGCATTTTTTCAGAATTATCGAAAGCATGCCAGGAACCACCAACTTTTGCTATTTCAGAAGTATAGTTACCTGTGCCGCAAGCAACATCTAAATATAGACAACTTTGTAGGTAACTTTGATTGATATCGAGAAGGTTTCCTAACTCTTGTAAAATAAAAGGGTCAGCTTTTCGAGTTGTATCGTATTTTTCACCTATCTCGTCATAAATTGGAAACATCCTATTCCCTCTTCAAAAGATAACCCAGCCATAAGCGGCGTGTTTTTTACGTCCGCTTTAGCTACTTGTTAAGCATTAGTATCTGTTGATTGATAAATGTTTGTTGCAAAACTCTGATGCACCGGTTAAATCAGGAAATAAAGTAGAGTGATTTATATTCATACGATTTAAGTATTTAAGGCAATCTACTATACCAGTTGTAGGAATAGTTATTTTTTGTAAAAAAATATAAGTATCTTTCACGCTGCTTTTATTTCGGTATGTATTTATCCACTCTTCTAGATGCATATTATTAGGTCCTCTAGTAAACAGTCCTCTTTGACTAACTAGCCTACTGTTTTCATCACTGAGTGGTCTTACTAGTTTTACAGTTGGTTTGTGTCCATTGATTTTTACTATTTCCTCATCTTTTACAATCTTTTTGTTGATGAGGTTAACTCCAATTTGAAATAATGAAAATACAGCCATGGTTGATGTTCCTTCTTTTCTAGCTGCTTCAGCTGCGAAATATAGAGCAACAAATGGTGATTCTGTCCAATCCAACAGTGGTGTACTTAAGCCATGATGTTGACCTAATGCCCACCAATCATTATCATCTTTTAGTTGAGGAGGATTAGAACCTCGTCTTCCTCGTGTTTCAAGTTTAAACTGATTTAAGTGATCCAATCTTTTCTCAGATGTAGGTGACTTAATAATACGATCTAATGTTGGCTCTAGCTTCCACTTACTGCTCGCATGCCCACGATATACATAATTTGTATAATCAAGCATTACCTGATTTATAAAATCCGAAAAATACCTCCATGAGCTTAATTTATATTCCATGCGTCCATTTGAAAATAACGTCTGCTCCCATCTTTTTGTACGAGCCATAATTTATTCCTTGGTTGATTTGCCTTGTTAGCTTTATTCTTTGAAATTATCACAATAAGGACATTGATAATTTTTACCTTTGGGACGATCAGGATGGATGTCATTGTCTAGGCTCCCCCAATCATGGTAGTTACGGCATTCTTCTTCAAATGCAGCCTTGGCATTAGTAGCATATGAGTATTTAAAGTGAGTATATTTTTTATGGTTTACATAATCTTTAAGACGAACATTTAGGTCGTCATCTGATCGGCCAACATATTGCACTGTCAGCCCTCCTTTATTGTTCTTTTTTCCTAAGGCGTAATTTCCAGCTGATGTTTTCGATACTTCTTTATCAATAGTTGCTGTATCTATAACAAATGGTCCTGTCATATTTAAATTTGCCATATTCTCTCCTTATCTAATTAAGCTAACAGTTTTATTAGGTGTCATTCCACTCATCATCTTCATATTCCATATCAAAACTTTTTTTATGATCATAATTCTTTAAATACCGCTCTGGTATATTTTTAATTAATTGATATCTTTCTATAAGATTATGCTCAACATGTTTTCCTTTCTTCGT
>WTAK01000126.1 GCA_013139625.1 Candidatus Delongbacteria bacterium
AACCGAATTTATATACATAATTCCTGTATAATCATTATTTATATTTATCGATAAATCTTTATAGTTGTATGATAGCAGAAGCTTTACTTTACTTAATGGTTTATAAACAACATGGTATTTCTGTGAAGTTCCGTGAAGATTTTCCAGTGTCTGATAGGTAGCTGTACAGGAGATCATATCATCATCATAAGAATAACTAATTGAAGTCTCAGTCCCGAATACATATCCTTTCAACAAGTTAATCGGTCTGTAAATTTCCTGCCATGTTCTTTCCCAAACGATCAAATCTTTAATATCTTTCTGAAATATCTCAAAATTTCCTGAGATTGAATTTTTACCGAGATCATAAGAAATCCCAGACTCCAACTCTTTTGTTTCGGAAAATTCAGGTCTTAAATCTGAAGAACCGCTTGAAAATTGATTGTCCGCCCAGAAAAGAGAGCTAAAACTTGGCAACCTGTGATTTTGGGAATATCTTAGTTTAGTGAAAAATAAAAAAGAGGAGTATTTCACCGAAATTAAAACACCGTAGGAAGAAAAAGTTAATATTTCTTTTAAATTTGAATAATATTCACTTCTAGTTCCAAGTAATGGTTTTATTGAAAAAACAAAATCATCAAACTTATACTCGAATTTTTTATCAAGGCTAAGAAAAACAGAATAAATATCCCTTTTATGATATTTATCCTGAAGCATTTCTGATTCCATTGATTCTCTTAAAAACTCTATGCCTGTTCTTAATTTTGAATTATAAATCATATTAGAGTAGTTAATTTTTAAACCTATGTCGGAAAACTTGTCAGAATCATCTCTTCTACTGTATAAGTTATCAAAACTATCAATATAAAAGTATTGTTTTCCGAAATAATAATACACATCTGTTTTCAATATACTTTCATCGTTTATAATATATTCAAAATTAACTCTATTTTTAAAATCATTCATTTCTTTGTATGAGTAAAAATAAGGATTTGGATAATCCCCCGGCATCCCATACAGATTATTGCTGTAATTGAACATATAGTTATAATTAAAATTGTTACTTTTCTTGGAAATTGATAAAAAACTATTGAATATATTATTATAAGAATTGGAGTGATTTTTTGGAGGATTTGGTCTAAAAGAATCAAATGGAGAAGCATTTATATAACTCCATTCATTCTTAAAGTTTTTATATGTAACTGAGAATAGCACATTATGACTTAAAACTGAAAATCCTGAATTGATTGACGATGAGTGATTATTAAATCTATTTAACTGAAATTCATCTCTATCACTTTGATAAATTATATTCGAATAGCTGACAGAACTATTAAATTCTTCAAATGAGAAATTCCTTTTTGTAACAATATTTATAATTCCGCCAATAGCCTGACTTGTGAGCTCAATATTTCCACCTTTATAAATTTCAATTCTTTCAATCATCTCTTTCGGGATTGAATTTAGATCAAAAGAACCAGTCATCTTTGAATTTACAGATACACCGTCAATCATTACGGTAACTTGCTTTGACTCTGAACCCCTGATTGATATTTTTGTCTGTCCATTGATCGTTTGGGTAACATCTAAAGCTGTACTGTTTTTTAATATATCTTCTAAATTATTTATATTCGATTCTTCGATTTTCCTTGAAGATATTATTTTAAGATTAACATTCTCCATTTTATCAGAAAACACTATAATTTCATCTAAATCAATACATTTGAAATTCAATTTGATCTTCAAGTCGATCTTCTTTGATGAAGTAACACTTATTTCAATCGTTTTCTCCTGAAAATTAACATGAGATAACTTTAGAGTATATACTCCTGCTTCAATTCTATTAAAAACAAACTCGCCGTTTTCATCTGAAGATATCCCATAAGTTGTTGGAAGAAGCTGAATATTAACATCTGAAACTGGAAGTCCAGTTTTATCAGTTACTATACCAATAAATCTTGAACCTGAAAATAGATTTCCAAAAACTAACAATAATAGTAACGCTGTTAAATTAAAAATCCTGCTAGAAGCAGGAATGTATGATGTGAAAATAATTTTCAAACTTACATCTCCCCTCGAAGAAACTGCATTATTGCAGTGACTCATTTGGTAAAGATCCGGCTTTAACGGTTGCGGGGCAGCTTCTGACTCTCACAGAATTCCATAACCAAAGGTCAATATTACAATGGTAATCTAATACATTTACAAGCAAGTAACAACAAAATATTTTTTTATTGCATTGTTTGCGAAAGATTAGCATATTTTATCGTTATAATTTAATAGTTTGAATGCATAATAATTGGAATTAATTGATGAAAAAATTAGTTATTGCACAGTTAAGCGATATTCATGTTAGTGAAAAAGATAAGATCATGAATGAAGTAAATCTTAGAGATAATTATCTTCAAGCTTTAAATGAAGTAAAAAAACATTATTTTGATATACTTGTTATATCAGGTGATATTGCTCTTGATGTAGATGATAATCCTTATGAATGGGTTAAAAGAACTTTAAAAGGTGTTAACTATGCAGTTATTCCAGGAAATCATGATGATATTAGTAAATTTGTAAAAGCATTTTCGTTTGAAAAATATTATAAGAATGGTTCTGTGTTTTTCTCAAAAAAAGTAAATGGCTACACTTTAGTATTTTGTGACACTTCTTCTGAATATCTTGACTTAGATCGATTGCAAGAAGAACTTAATACGAATAATGATGGTAGTAATGTTCTTGTATTTATGCATCATCCACCTTCTTTAGCAAATTGTAAATATATGGATTCAAAATATCCGCTTTCTAACCACTTAGATACTACTTCGTTCTTAAATCAAAATGAAAGAATTAACCATGTATTTTGTGGTCATTATCATACAGCACACTTTGTTCAAAAGGAAAATTTCTGCTTTCATATTGCACCATCAACTTGGTTCCAAATTGGAAAAAAACCTACGACATTCAATATTAAACATACGAACCCTGGTTGGACCTTGATCGAAGTTGATGGCGATAAAGTCACCACCGAAACTCATTTTATAAAATAAAAAAAAGGGGCTGAGCCCTTTTTTTTTAATCATTTTTCTTTTTCATATTCCTTAATTTTTTCCTTATCAGATCTTTTTTCATCTGAGGTATCTTAGAAATAAAAAGTATCCCATCTAAATGATCATACTCATGTAAAATCACCCTTGCTAACATACCATCTGCATCTAAAGTTTTATTCACACCATTAATGTCAGTGTAGTTTATGGTTATTTCTTCAGGTCTTTCAACGATCTCATATATACCGGGAACAGACAAGCAGCCTTCTTCCATCTTGATGCTGCCTTTCTTCTCTGTTATCTCAGGGTTTATAAATGCTTCTTTAAAACCTTTAACCATGTCTCCTTGCTCATTCTCATGATCAAGCATTGTTACAACAAAAAATCTTTTAGACATACCGATCTGTGGTGCCGCCAATCCAATACCATTGGCTTTGGGACACTCAATGATCATCTCTTCAATTATTTTTTTAAGATCGTCAGTTATTTCAGTTACTTCTACGGCTTTTTTATTTAATATTTCAGCACCGTAAGTCTTTATTTCCACTTTGATAACCTACTGCTTTTTTTCTAATGTTTGCTCTTTAACCTGCTCTGCATCACTGCTTTTAAGCATTTCAATATCAGTAGTACTTGATACTTTTACAATAAAGGTCTGATCTCTAACTTCTACGATCGTTCCATATATTCCACCTATGGTAACAACTTTATTACCTTTGGTCAATTCTGTCAACATTTGCTTTTGTGCTTTTGCTTTTTTACTCTGAGGTCTGATCATTAAAAAATAAATAATGAATATAATTAATATAAAAGGAATCATTCCTGCAAATCCGCCGCCTTCTGCTCCTTCTCCACCTGCTTGTGACATTGCTATTAAATCAAATGTGTTCATGCTTTCTCCATAGTTTTTATTTGAGCTTGAAATATAAGGTTACAACATTAACTAATCAAGATTATTTGTTGAGTAGAATTATTGCAAACAAAAAAAGGCACTTTTCAGTGCCTTCTTAGCGGTCCGGACGAGACTCGAACTCGCAACTTCCTGCGTGACAGGCAGGTGCTCTAAC
>WTAK01000427.1 GCA_013139625.1 Candidatus Delongbacteria bacterium
TCCATTTCTACTGTTGCTGATGGAGCTTATTTGGTTTATGCTGAAGATATTGATTCAGACGGAGACATTGATATTCTTTCCGCTTCAATGCTGGACAATAAAATTGCTTGGTACGAAAATGATGGAAGTAAAAATTTTACGGCAAGAATAATAATTACCAACGCAGGATCTGCATCTTCTGTATATGCTGAGGATATGGACAATGACGGAGATATGGATGTGTTGTATACCGCATATGATGATTACAAGATTGGATGGCTTGAAAATGACGGTAGTGAAAGTTTTACCGATCATGAAGTTAGCTCCGATGTTGATCAAGCATATTCTGCATACGCTACGGATCTTGACAACGATGGTGATATTGATATTGTAACGGCATCATTGGATATGGTTAGTGATGATTTTGTTTGGTATAAAAATGACGGCAACGAAAATTTTACAACTACTTACATTTCGAAGAAATTAATTGGAGCAAATTCAGTCTTTCCGATAGATATGGACGGTGATGGTGACATGGATATTGTTACCGATGAAATCGTATTTTTAGAAAATAATGGAAGTGAGAGTTTTTCAGTTCAAACATTTGATACAAATGTAGATTATGCAACTTCTGTCTATTCTTGTGATCTAGATAGTGATGGAGATATTGATATTTTATCTGCTTCTGAGGGTGATAATAAAATTGTTTGGTATGAAAATGATGGTGATCAAAATTTTACTCCAATAATAATTTCTACAAATGCAGAAGGAGCACAGTCAGTTTTCTCAATAGATCTAGATGATGATGGAGATATGGATGTATTATCAGCTTCAAGTGTGGATGATAAGATTGCATGGTATGAAAATGATGGAAATCAGAATTTTACTGAACATATAATTACAACTAATACAGATTGTGCTAATTCTGTCTATGCTATTGATATTGATGAAGATGGAGATATTGATCTCTTATCTGCTTCAAGTAATGATGATAAGATCGCTTGGTTTGAAAATGATGGAAATGAGAATTTCACTGAACACCTGATTTCAACAAAAGATGATGGTAGATCCGTATTCGCTTTAGATCTGGATCTTGATGGAGATATTGATGTTTTATCTGCTTCTTTCAACGATGATACAATTGCATGGTACGAAAATGACGGTAATGAAAATTTTACTGAAAATGTAATCTCCACATCAGCTAATGGTGCAGTATGTGTGCATGCATTTGATATGGATAATGATGGTGACATAGATGTACTTTCTGCATCGATCTTAGATAATACTATTGCGTGGTATGAAAATGACGGTAATGAAAATTTCACAGAGCACCTGATTTCAACCACAGCTGATGGAGCAAGAGAAGTATATGCTCAAGATGTTGACAAAGATGGAGATATGGATGTCTTATCAGCTTCATTCAATGATGATAAAATCGCTTGGTACGAAAATGACGGTAATGAAAATTTTACTGAACACCTGATCTCAACTACTGCTGATGGAGCTAAATCTATCTATGCTTTAGATCTAGACGGAGATAGCGATATAGATATTGTTTCAGCATCTTTTTGGGATGATAAAATTGCATGGTATGAAAACTTACTTGTAATGGTGGGTACACCTTTGAATCTAATAACTGAAACTATAACGACAACCGAAGCGAATTTATCATGGGATGCAGTAGCTGGAGCAACTATCTATTATATTTTTAGATCTACAAAACCATACAGCGGATTTATACAGGTAGGCACATCCCTAACTCCTGACTATACCGACAATGATGTATCGGGAAGTAATAAATATTTCTATTACATAACAGCGGATAATGCAAAATAACTAGGGAGCTTATATTATGAAATGGTTTTTAACTATGGTTGTCTTTTGTTTAATGACAACGATGTTTGCTGAGAATCCTTCCAGCGAAAACTTTACTCTACAGCAATGGGGTATTGCTTCTGGAAATAATGCTACGAATCAACCTACATCTGCCAATTTTGTACTTTCTGGCAGTGTAATTGGAATTATCTCCAATCAAGATGCAAGCAGCACATCTTATACTATGCAACCTGGTTATTATTTGGGATTGATCAGTGGGGACATATTACCACCAGAAATTGTCAGCATCATTACCGATGGAACTTCGGTTACTGTTGATTGGATGCCTGTAACTGGAGCAACATCCTACAAAGTATTTTCTTCTTCTGAAGCTATTAATGGTTTCACAGAAGATACTTCTGGTACATTTGATGGTACAAGCTGGACAGCACCTACAAGTGTACAGAAAAAGTTTATTTATATAAAAGCTATAAATTAAAAAAAGGAGATAAAAATGAATATTAAAAAAAGAATTTTATTGATCTTGTGTTGTGCAGTAATGGTATCTTATGTGTTTGCTAGTAATGCAGATAAGTATAGAATTGAAAATAATTCCTCTCAAATTACCGAGAAATCTGGCAATATCCCCAATCTTGTAGATTTCCAAGGCAGGCTTAACGACAATGTTGGCAATCCTCTGGATTCAACTGAAATAATGCTTTTTTCACTCTATGATGTAGAAACCAGTGGAACAGCTCTCTGGTCGGAAACTCAAAGTGTGAATGTTGTTGGTGGGCTTTTTCATGTATCACTGGGTAGTGTAAATGCAATTTCAGAAAATGATTTTGCTGGTTCAAATCGTTGGATCGGAATTACCGTAGGTGCTGATACAGAAATGACTCCCCGTGTGAGAGTGGGTGCAGTTCCTTATGCTTTGCAATCAGGAGCATCAGCTCCAGTAAATAAAATTTCTGATGCAGACGGCGACACTAAAATACAGTTAGAAGAAAGCAACGATGAAGATATTATCAGGTTTGATATAGCAGGTACAGAGCGCTGGATTATGCAAAGCACACGGCTGGAGCCGATGAATAATGGTTACTCAGTATTTATTGGAGTTGATGCCGGTGCCATAGATAATCTAACTAATAACCAAAATATATTTATCGGATATCAGGCAGGAAAAGTAAGTACCACAGGATACGACAATACAGGTAGTGGATACAAGGCATTTTATTCCAATACCGAAGGACATTCCAATACAGCCATGGGACATGAGGCAATGATGGACAACACTACAGGCTATAAAAATACGGCACTGGGTCTTAACGCACTATCTAACAATACCGAAGGACATTCCAACACGGCTATTGGATTCTGGTCGTTATTCACCAACACAATTGGCATACAGAACATGGCTCTCGGATCTAATGCACTTAAATATAATTCTGAAGGATCTATAAATACCGCTATTGGTTCTCAGGCACTTAACCTCAACACTACAGGAGATGAAAATACAGCCGTCGGTTCTGAAGCCCTTAAAACCAACACCACAGGAAGTCAAAATACTACTTTGGGATATCAGGCCGATGTTTCAAGCAATAACCTTACCAATGCCACAGCAATTGGGTATAAAGCCAAGGTGGCTACCAGCAATAGCCTTGTGCTGGGTGCAACGGGGGGCGATGCGGTAAAGGTTGGTATCGGTACTACATCTCCTGCCCAAACATTGGATGTTGATGGTGATGCTTCAATTGACGGAACAACTTTTAATGTAGATGATGTCAATAATAGAGTGGGTATCGGAACTAGCAGCCCTGACAGCACATTACACGTAGATGGTGGTGCATATGTTACCGGTGGTGCATACATTACAGGTGATATTCGTGGAGAAAGCACTTTCAAACTTTTTGATGGAGATCAGCAAGCAAGCATCAAAACAAATTCGACTGGTGGTTATGTTCAACTAGATGTTGGTGGTATCTCCGGACATTATGCGGATGCCATTTATATCGGTGATATCAACACTTCCTCGAGTAATGAAGTATATATGATGGGCAATGTAGGCATCGGTACAAGCACCCCTGATATGATTTTACATGTTGAGAAAAATGCTAATGCAGATTATGTGGTTAAAATCAAGAATACAGCCAATAGTAATAGCAGCCAGGATAAAGGTGTATTAATACAGGCAGGTCACGATACTTATAATAGTGGTAATGAATCAAGTTTTATTCAATTTGAAACACCAAACGGTACATATTGTGGCAGGATACGTCAATCGGGAAGTGCAGCAGTAGAATATGTCTCTGCTTCAGATAGACGACTAAAGGAAAACATAATACCTACCCGATTTGGATTGGATGATCTTATGAAAATTGAAGTCAGGGATTTTAATTTTAAAACTGATAATTCTTCCATAGTACAAACAGGATTTATTGCACAACAACTCTATACCGCATATCCACCGGCCGTAGGCGTTGGAGGAGAAGATGTAAATACCGAACCATGGGATGTAGCTTATGGATCCATGACCCCTTTGCTCGTACAGGCGGTGCAGGAGCAACAAGCTCAAATTAATGAACTGCGGAAGATGATAAAAAAGCTACAGGGACGCTAATAGCTTATTTGTATTATATGCCTAAACTAAAGGAGTGAGTTATGACAAAATTTGAAAAATACGCACTAATGTTGATTCTTATGCTGAGTATATTAGGTTACTCTAATGACATTAAGTACAATGACAGCTGGGGCTCGCAGGGATTCAGTTTGACTGAATCAAAATCATATGGTGTATCAATAACTCATTCTGTAAATGAGTTTTCAATTACTGACCAGATGATCAATAAGCAAATGAAAAGTACAGTGCAATTACCGGGTGTTTTCCTTCCAAATGAAGAAGGTGCACCTAATTTGCCCGGATCATCAAGATATATTGCAATACCTCAAGGTGCTACAGCAACATATACGATTAGAGCTTCTCAAAAAGAAGTATTTCAAAATATTAACTTAGCTCCTGCACCGATAATACCAAAAGGTAGTGATAAAACACCAATGATATATAAAGAAAATCTGGAAATATATTCTAAAGATGTTTTTTATCCCTCTTCCCCGGTTATAATGTCAAAGCCAACTAAGATGAGAGGTCTTGATGTAGTTACTTTAGGGATTACACCATTTCAATATAATCCTGTAACAAAAGAACTGATCGTTTACAGAGATTTGAAAATAGATATTACTTTTGAAGGTGGAAACAATCATTTTGGAGAAGATAGATTAAGAAATCGTCACTGGGATAAGATTTTAAAAAATACAGTGATCAACAACTCTGTTATAAAAGATATAGAATATAAATATAGATCTTACTCAAAAAGTACAGATTATGAGTACATTATAATCTGTCCAGACGACAGTATCTTTGTTTCATATGCGAATCAATTAAAGGAATTTCGTATAAAGCAAGGTATCAGAACAGGTGTTGTAACTACATCAGATATAGGTGGTAACACAGCAGTAGCTATAGAAACTTATATAAATAATGCATATAATACTTGGGATATACCACCTTCAGCTATTTTATTGTTAGGTGATTGGGGTGAAGAAAGTACTGTTGGTACGGTTCATTCTCCTATTTATAATTCTTATTGTATCTCAGATAATTCTTATGCAGATGTTGACACAGCAGATGACAAAGGTCTCCCAGAAATTACTATTGCAAGAATGACAGCACAAAATGAAGCACAACTTCAAACAATGATCAGTAAAATAATTGATTATGAAACTTCACCTCCTACTGATGTAAATTTCTATAATAACCCGATCACAGCCCTTGGGTGGCAAACTACCGGCTGGTTTCAAATATGTGCTGAGGCTGTGGGTGGGTATATGAAAAATGAACTTGGTAAAACCCCGGTCAGGATCAATGCCATTTACGCAGGAAACCCTGATGTTGATCCATGGTCAACTGCAACTAATACTGATCAAGTGCGGAGTTATTTTGCTTCGAGGGGTTACATACCATGGTCACCTAGCAGTCTTGGTGGATGGACAGGTGGAACTACTTCAGATGTTTCAAATGCTTTAAACAACGGTGCATTTCTTTTGCTACATAGAGATCATGGAGTTTCGCGGGGATGGATTCAACCAGATTTTAAAACTGAAGATATTGATTCAATAACAAATACTGATCTATCGTTTATTTTCTCAATAAATTGCTCAACAGGTAAATTTAATAACTTAGATGAGTGTTTTGCAGAAAGATTCCATAGACATACGTATAACGGAGAGAATTCAGGTGCTCTTGGTATTATTGCTGCAACTGAAAGCTCTTTTTCATTTTATAATGATGTATATACTTGGGGAATGTATGACTATTTCTGGCCTAATTTCATGGATGATTACGGTGCCCCTGCTACAGATAATGATGAGTTTCTACCTGCTTTTGCCAGTGTAAACGGGAAATATTTCCTAGATTATTCAAGCTGGCATCCCAGCTCAACTGCCAATAGGGTTACGAATTACTTATTTCATATGCTTGGCGATCCTTATTTAAATGTTTATACTGAGGTTCCTCAGAACTTAACAGTAAATCATGAAGATATTTATGAAGGACAAAGTTACATTCATGTTGCATCAGAAATAGGAGCAAATATAGCATTAGTTGCTAATGGGGAGATAATCGGAACAGGTACATCTACAGGAGGGTTAACCTCTATACTAATTGATCCTCAGCTTGCATCGACCGAGATCACTCTAACAATAACGAAACAAAATTATTTTAGATATGAAACTACACTGGAAGTACTTCTAGCTGATCCCAGTACCGGAGGAATATATAACCAGTTAACAATCAGCTTAGACTACGGAACTATTCAACTTGGTGAAAGCTTAACTCAACAATTTAGTATAGCTAATTCTCATGGTACCGAATCAATAGTTGGCGGTATTAGTGTTATAAATGGTTATACCGTTTCATTAGCCAAAGAAAATAAAAATGTTACAAATTATAATGTACCTCCAAATACTGAATATACTTACGATCTAATGTTCAATCCAAGTGAAGCTGGTACATTTAATGGAAATATTGTAATAACTTCATCAGCTTCTAATCAAGCAATTGATTCTATTGCTGTAACAGGTGTTTGTGTAATTCCTGATATTGATTTAAATCCTACTGTTGTTTTCGCTAGTTCTTCACCGGATATAACGGTTGTTGAACATTTCAATATCAATAACTTAGACTTGGGAATTCTTCACTATAATATAGCTGTTAGTTATACTAGCGGCGGAACAGGTAAAGAGACAAAAATTTATGGAGGACCGGATTCTTATGGGTACTGGTGGAAAGATAGTGATGAGTGGGATGGTCCGGTATATAACTGGGAAGAAATAAATGTATTGGGTACGGCATTAGGGCTTTCTGATGATGGGGAATCAGCTTCATTACCTCTAGGATTCACTTTCAATTACTATGGAGTTGATTATACATCTGTCATAGTTGGAGCTAATGGTGCCATAACATTTACAGGAACAGAGATTTCAGGAGAGAATGCATTTATACCAACTAATGATGGAACAAATACTATCATTGCAGCATTTTGGGATAATTTAGATCCTGAATCATCAGGTGAAATATATTGCTATCATGATGTTGCAAATAGCAGATTCATTATTGAGTGGGATGCTGTAGTTGATTTCGGTGCTTTAACACCAAATACATTCCAGATCATTCTAAATGAAGATGGAAAGATATATTTCCAATATAAAGATATGCAAGGTGTTTTGGATGAATGTTCTATAGGTATTGAAGATCACACAGGATTTGACGGTAGCCTGATAACATATAATACTGCATATATTAAAAATGATTTTGCAATAGAGTTTAAATTTATACCCAAATGGTTGTCTTTAGATATTACTTCAGGTACTATTCCAGGATCAGAATCGCAAGAAATTGCTGCAACATGTGATGCTACCGGTCTGGATTTAGAACAATATGTAGCATATATTAATATATTTTCGAATGACCCTGATGAATTTAGTACTGAATTGCCTGTAGTTTTTACGGTATCAGCCCTTATGGATGCACCGCAGAATCCAACAACTGTATCAATAACTGCATCAGAAGTAAATTTAATATGGGATGCAGTAGATGGAGCAACGATTTATTATGTTTACAGATCGACTGAACCTTATAGTGGGTTTGTACAGATCGGTACATCAGCAACTCTTGATTATACTGACAATGATGTATCAGGAAGTAACAAATATTTCTATTACATAACAGCGGATAATGCTAAATAATAAAAATAAGGATTACAAAATGAAAAAAATAATACTAAGCTTCATAGCAATTTTACTGCTGTTTACATCGGCTTTACATGCAGAATCTGTATTTTCCTCTGAAAATATTATTGCAGATAATGTAACCGCAGTAGATGGTGCTCAGTCAGTTTTTTCTATTGATATTGATGGTGACGGTGATATTGATGTACTGTCTGCTTCCGAAATTGATAATAAAATTGCTTGGCATGAAAATACAGGGAACAAATTCTTCATTAATCATGTAATTTCTACAACTGCTGATGGAGCAAAATCTGTTTTCGCCTTAGATATGGATGGTGACGGTGATATTGATGTACTGTCTGCTTCGTACGATGATGATAAGATCGCTTGGTATGAAAATGACGGCAATCAAAATTTTACCGAAAATGTAATTTCTACAACTGCTGATGGAGCAGAATCTGTTTTCGCCTTAGATATGGATGGTGATGGAGATATAGATGTTGTATCTGCTTCGTATAATGATGATACAATTGCCTGGTATGAAAATGACGGCAATCAAAATTTTACCGAAAATGTAATTTCTACAACTGCTGATGGAGCAGGATCTGTTTTCGCTCTTGATGTGGATGGAGATGGGAATATAGATGTATTATCTGCTTCAAAATTAGATGATAAGATAACTTGGTATAAAAATGATGGTAGTGAGAATTTTACAGAGCAAATAATCTCTGTTACAGCTGATGGAGCCTTAGAAGTTTATGCTTTAGATTTGGATGAAGACGGTGATATAGATGTTTTATCAGCATTATCTGTTAGTGATAAAATTGTTTGGTATGAAAATGACGGGAATGAGAATTTTACTGAAAGAATAATTTCCACAAATGTAGATGGTGCAAGCTCTATCTATGCTCTTGATATGGATAATGATAATGATATTGATATATTCTCAGCTTCAAAATTAGATGATAAGGTAGCTTGGTATGAAAATGATGGTAATGAAAACTTTACAGAATCTGTGATTACTAATTCAGCTGATAGAGCAATGCAGGTTTTTGCTCTTGATATGGACAATGATAATGATATTGATGTACTGTCGGCATCATACAATGACGATAAAATTTCTTGGCATGAAAACGATGGGAATCAAAGTTTTACGGAACATTTATTAACTCCAAATGCGGATAATCCGCGTGCTATATATGGAGTTGATATGGATAGTGATGGTGATACTGATATTTTAGCAGGGTCTGTAGGTTCTAGTAGAATTTCATGGTTTAAAAATGATGGTAGTCAGAATTTTACCGAGCAAATTATTAAAAACAACTCTGCAGGAGTTTATGCAGTTTATGCCATAGATATAGACGATGATGGTGATATGGATGCTTTGTCGGCTGTTGGTAATAGTGTCGAATGGCATGAAAACGATGGTAGTGAAAATTTTACTAATCATACAATAAGTACTAACGCAGTTGATGCCCAGTCTGTTTACGCTATTGATATTGATGATGACGGTGATATTGATATTTTATCTGCTTCTTCAACGGATGATAAGATCGCTTGGTATAAAAATGACGGCAATGAGAATTTTACAGAATACACAATCTCCACATTTGCCGATGAAGCTCGTTCTGTTTATGCCATAGATATTGATTCTGATGGTGATATTGATGTTGTATCAGCTTCTTCAGCGAATGATAAGATTGCTTGGTATGAAAATGACGGCGGTGAGAATTTCACAGGACACACAATTTCTACAAATGCAGATTATGCTATTTCCGTATCTGCCATAGATGTTGATAATGACGGCGATATTGATGTTGTATCAGCATCCTACATGGATGATAAAATCGCATGGTATGAAAATGACGGGAATGAAAATTTTACGGATCATACAGTTTCAGTTAAAGCAAACGGTGCTTTTTCAGTTAAAGCTTCCGATATTGATAATGATGGTGATGTTGATTTTATATCCGGATCTACTATTTCAGGAAAAGTTATTTGGCATGAAAATAATGGCAATCAGAATTTTACGGATAATACAATTAATATTACCGATGCCATTGCTGTTTGTGTCGCTGATATTGATGTTGATGGCGATCTTGATATCTTATCTGCTTCATGGGATACAGATAAAGTCGCATGGTATGAAAATATAGTAAATGAGGATCTTATAATAAATAATCTTTCCTATGCTACTGACGATGGTAATGGTAACTGGACAACGATTAATCAAACCATCAATGAACTTGATACTCTGAATTTTGCTGTGGAAGCAGTTGATCCTGAGGGCAATGAAATTGATTATTATTGGAAATTAGATGGTTTTACGTTGAGTATTGACTCAACGTATGCTTACATAACAAACTATAATTCGGCAGGTCCTCATTTATTAACCTTAGAAATTAATGATAATTTTGGCAGTAAAAACTCTCTTATTTATAATTGGGTGATCACCGTTAATAATGTTGATAGAGCCATTGTCGTAGCTGATTTAAGTTATGCCACCGATGATGGTAATGGTAATTGGACTGAAACTGATCAGGTCATTGATGAAAATGACCAGTTAAATTTTAGCATAACAGCTTCTGATCCTGATGGCAATACTTTAACCTATAGCTGGAAACTAGATGGCAATGAGGAAAGTAATAATTCAAGCTATTTATTTGCTACCGATTTTGAATCAGCCAGGAATCACGCAGTAACTTTATCTGTATCAGATGGAGACAGTAAGAATACTTTATACTATTTCTGGTCTGTAGATGTTAATGATATAGACATACCTATGGTAGTTTTTGATGTTTCTTATGCTACTGAAGTTGACGGGGAATGGATTACTGAAAATCAGGTGGTCAACGAGCTTGATACTCTTAATTTTGCTATTGATGCATTAGATTCTGATGGGAATGAAATAACTTATGTCTGGAAATTAGATGCAGATACAGTTTCTACAACTTCTGCTTATGATTTCACAACAGATTATGAAGGTGCAGGTGAATATATTCTAACTGTTGATTTTACGGATAACTTTGGAGCCAAGGAAGTTAAAAACTCACTTTCATATAGCTGGACAATTACTGTAAATGATATAGCTCTAAATGCCCCGGAAAATCTAGCAACTACAACGATTACTGCATCAGAAGCGAATTTAACATGGGATGCAGTAACAGGAGCAACTATCTATTATATTTACAGATCAATTGAACCATATAGCGGATTTATACAGATAGGTACATCACCAACACCTGATTATACCGACAATGATGTGTCAGGAAGTAATAAATATTTCTATTACATAACAGCTGATAATGCGAAATAAACATAAATTGAAGATATTTATTAGGACTTTTTAACTAAAAACACTTAAGCCTGTTAAACCGTAAAAAAGGACTAATAATAAAGCTCGAAAAATATTTCGGGCTTTTTTTCACTAAATTCAAAGGGTGCTCAACTGAGCACCTTCTAGACTTAATCAATAAAACAATAGATAAATATATATATGAAAAGGTTGTTTTATGTATATTCAAATTTTCTAACTGCAATATCATCTCCACTGGTATCGATCAAATAAAGATGATCACCATAGAATCTGATCTTCAGATTCATTTCAAAATCAATTTCACCCTTCATTATATCAAATTTAATCGTATTAAGGAAAACTCCATCCTCAAATATATCAAAATATAGATCTTTATTTTCATCAGAATGCTCTCTTGTATTTAACACCCATAATCTTTCATATTTATCTTCCCAGAGACCATGAATCGCTTTTCTATAATGTACTTCAGATTTATTTTCATTAATTTCATCACCATTACTTACTGATATAGATTTATTTAGTTTTGCCAATTCTCCTTTGGTCATTTTAATTTTTCTATAATTTTTCGAAATATTGTATAATTCCTTACCTGTATTGTCATAAACTCTGACTCTGTAATTGTCTTCACTAATATCAGCTATATATATATTATTTTCTGAAAGGGTGTATATCTGCATAAAATCCATTGGATTTAATTTTGGATCTGCAGGATTAAATTCAATTTTATATAAGTAAGGTCTTTCTTTTTATTCATCTCAGGATCGAACATCGATATTGAACTCTTTAAAAAGACTTTACCTTCTTCAACATCTGCAGTAAGATCAGTTCCGACCATAAAATTGTTCTTATTTGAAGCTATGATAAATTCAGGCGTTCTATTGCCATATTGTTTGCTATCTATAAAATTGCCTTCTGTATCAAATTTAATGATCTTAAAAGTAGAGGGATCAGAGATATATACTATATCATTTAATATTACTAAATTCTTTGCCTGACCATATTCACCAGGTCCAGTTCCAACATTTCCAAAACTTTTAAGGAAATGACCGTTCTTATCAAATTTTTTGATCGTATTGCTGTTTTCGTCAACAATATATATATTTTCTTTACTGTCAACTGAGATATCATTAGATGAGAAGAAAGATCTTAAAGAGTCTTCAGAACCATTATCCCCTTTGATGGACAATATTTCTTTAAATTTATAGTTAAATTCATTATTTGCAGGTTCAACCTTGTTAATATAATTCTTTATACCGTTAATTTCTTTAACAGTATAGTTTAATGCTTCTTCTTTTTTGCCGCAACCTAATAATAGCATTATTGCTACTATTCCCAATACGATTTGTTTTTGCATTTTGTCTCCTTTTGTTTGTTTAATTTATAGACTCAGCGTTAAATAAAAGGTTGTCATTTATTCAACAATTACCTACAATTTAATATATTTTATTAAATTATCTAATGTTTAATTCGCGAAATGTTAATTT
>WTAK01000460.1 GCA_013139625.1 Candidatus Delongbacteria bacterium
ATTTCACACCTCTCAAAACAAAAGAAATTTTAGTAAAGAATGAGCTGAAGTGCTTAAATGTCTTCAATCTGAGGAATCTTAGTTTGAAAAATATTTTCCCTTTTATATCTTTATCCTTCACCTTTTATCCTTCACTTTTGTTTCATCAGAGGTTCGATTCTTTGGAATTCTCAAATTTTCAGCATTCATTGGTATCGTTATACCACTTACATCAATATTATTATGCTTTATTCCTGAAATAATAGCAAACATAAATATACTTAAAAATCCCCTCCTACTTAACAAAAATCCTGCAACAGAGAAAAAATAGAAAAAGAAACCCATCACATAATAATTAGGCAAGCAGTATACAAAACTCTTGTGCTTAATACTTTCTCTAACATTATATCTAAAAAAATAAATAAACATCATTGTGAAAACTATTGATGCAAATATTCCTTGAAGAAAAGCTACTTCTAAAAACATATTGTGAATACTACCTTGCCTTCCCATAGCCCAATATAAGCCTTGATTTGAATCAACCATACCTTGAAAATATACTTCATTATCAACAACATCACCATAGCCAATAAGCCAAGCATCTGGAAGTGCCTCAATAATAAATTTATAGAAAACAATTCTAATAGTAACTGTATCTGCAAATACTCTATCCGTAAATGCCGTATTTGAAAATAGATCTTTTTGTATAATATAAGTTCCCATAGTTAAAGTACCTAAAAAGAATACAATTGAAAATATAGCTAAATACTTTTGAAATGTATGTTTGTAATAATAATATAAATGAAATACTGTTACTAATATAAAAGATATCCAAATACCTCTGGTAAACGTTAGAATCATACCTAGAGCAAAAAAAGCTACTAACATTATTTTTAGTTTACGATCTCGAATAATGTATAAAGCTGTATATATCGCCAATATCAAAAATAGTCCATTATCGTAGGGTTGCATAAATATTCCAGAAGACCTATGAAAACCCATGAAAGCAGAGTGAAAAGCACCAATCCTAACAACTTTTGTATCAATAAAAAATTGTATGACCGATAAGAATGAAGTTGCTATACCTATAAATACCACAGATTTCAATAAAGCCTTTATGAGTTCTTTTGAAATAAATTTCCTTACTCCCCAAAAAATTAATAATGCAGACAGGGTAAGCCTTGCAAAAATAAATGCTTTATAAGATTGAATATTTCCTAGATAACTATGAACTCCATGCAAAACAATTGTTAACCCTAAATACCCAACTAAATATTTTTCATATAATGGTTTTTTACTTAGGGATGAGGTTTTTCTTGAAGAAGATACAAAAACTAAAGTTAGTAGTGCCAAAAACAAATACCCTAATAATTCATCTGCCTTTTTTACATAACGTATACCTGGAACCGACCCAATAACCATTCTAGACTTATACATATTAAAAGTTAATAGCCAAAAAACAACAGAAAAACTAATAATTTTTTTGGAGGGGTTTTCTTTAAAAACAATGTATACCGCAAAAATTATGCTTATCAACAAATAGAGAAATATATAAAAGCCGTAAATACTCATAATTTATCAATTCTCGTAGAATAATTTATTTAGGCGACCTTAATATTTCATTCATTATTTTATCAATAACTTTATGACTTGCAGCCTTCTCTTTAAAAAGAGCAATGGTAAATGAAAGAATAAAGGCTACAATAGTGTTAACTACTACAGTCTTTCTTTTTGTAGGCTTTACTGGTCTATCATAAATATCAGCTTTATCTAAAATATTCAAAACTGGCTTTTTTCGAACTTCCTCAATTTTTAATAATTCTACTTGTTTTTCTAAAAGTAAAAAGACACTTCTCGACATCTCAATCTGATTTGATAATTTTCGATATTCCATCGAAAGAGAAGGAGCAACTATTTTTGTATTATATTCTTGAAAATTTACTAAATCTTGTTCATATTGAGTAAGCTCAGCTTTTACTTCTAATAATCTGTCTTTGGTAAACTTAATACTTTTATTAATCTGAGCATTTAATGCTTCTTGCAAATATTCAGTAATTGCTGTGCAATAGTAATTGACCATATCTGTACTTAAATTTTTATCAGATGTAATTATTGATAAATTAATTAAACCTGTCTCTTTATCATCTTTTATCCTTAACGAACCACTTAAGGTTGCTAAAGCGATTTCCATCTTTCTACTTTCAGGTAAGTCTAGATCATTAATTTTCCAAAATTGTAGTAAGTTAATTGAATCTTTAAACCCAACAATTTTATACTCGTGCAATACTACCATCTTTGAAATTCTTCTACTTTCAAGTACTTCTGGCAAAAAATAACCTTCCGGTTTTGTTCCTAATCCTAAAGTGGCAGCAAGCTCTTTTAACGGGCCACCTTGATCTTTTGTTATTGGATATAATGAAATATACGAAATATACTGCGGAGTAGCTACCAGCACATAAATTATACTTAAAACACCAACTACTCCTGTAAAAACAGTAATAAATACTTTATATCTCCACAATATCCCAATTAGATAGTAAAAATCTATATCGTTTACTGGATTATGAGATTCTAGATTTGTTTCTTTTTCTGACATTAGTTTATTTCCCTAAACATTATTTTTTATAATCTTCCATCAATTAATTTCTTGCTTAATATATTTTTTACATCATATACTACCGA
>WTAK01000345.1 GCA_013139625.1 Candidatus Delongbacteria bacterium
ATAATCTATATCGCCTGTCCGTGTCCACTTTTAGGGGTGCACTTCAATATGACACTTTGCTATGTTTATATTGATAAAAAACGGAGGATCGTATGGTTAAAATCACAAAGAACAATCTGTATAAGCAGATAGCTGATATTATTTCAGAAACGCAGAAAAAAGTTCGTACAACTGTTAATAGTGCGATAGTTATTACTTATTGGAATATTGGAAGGATCATTGTTGAAGATGAGCTTAAAGGAAAGAAACGAGCAGAGTACGGAAAAGAGACTTTAAAGCAGTTATCTGTGAATCTAACGAATGAATTTGGCAAGGGTTATGATGAAACTAATTTAAGAAAAATGCGTCAATTTTATACTATGTTTCCAATTCGAGACGCAGTGAGTCTCAAAACTCAGAATACGAACGCAGTGAGTCACAAATTACCAATTCGGTACCCAGTGAGTTCTCAATTAAGTTGGACGCATTATCGTCATCTGATCAAAGTGGAAAATGAGAAAGCTAGACTATGGTATATGAACGAAGCGATCAAAGAAAACTGGTCAACAAGAGCTTTGGAAAGGCAGATTAATTCTCATTATTTCGAACGTCTTTTATCTAACCAAAACAAAGAACCTGTTATTCAGGAAGCAAAAGAAAAAATAAAGAAGATTGAAGCACATGATATTCTAAAAGATTCTTATGTATTAGAGTTCCTTCAGCTTAAAAACCGAACAGAGTATACTGAGAATGAATTTGAATCTGCGATACTTAACAATTTACAGAATTTTCTTTTAGAGCTTGGAAGTGGGTTTTCTTTTGTATCCAGACAGAAGCATATTGATCTTGATGGTGAACATTTCTACATTGATCTTGTGTTTTATAACTATATTCTAAAATGTTTTGTCCTTATTGATCTCAAAAGAGGAAAGCTAACTCATCAGGATGTTGGTCAGATGGATTCGTATGTTAGGATCTTCGAAGAGAAATTTAAGCAACAAGATGATAATCCAACGATTGGTTTGATCTTATGCAGTGAAAAGAATGAAGCTATTGCAAAGTACTCAATTCTTGCTGAGAGTAAAAAAATGTTTGCATCGAAATATAGGCTTTATTTACCTACGGAAGAGCAGTTGGAGAATATGATGGTTAATGAGATGAGGGTTGGGTATAATATTTAACCTGCTGATAGTAAAAAGATAAAAATTACAAATTGCAATAATGCGTAATTTTCAACATATTAAATAAATAATTTTGGAGCTATAAATGAATATCAATTTTGACAGAATATTTTTAAATGACAACAATGAATTAAAACAACCGGAGAAGATCGCAAATTCAATCCTCTTAATTAAAGATCTAAATATTGCATCATACGTAAAATTAGAAATGATAGAATGGTTGAATTTACAAGGTTATAAAACATCATTTTTACCTGAGATCGCAACAATATATGATCTTGCCAGAGATATCAGTGGTATGGGTGTTGGAAAAGAGATCAGGGAAGAGGATTTTATTGTTCTCATGGAAAGGTGTAATATTGAAGGTCTTTTACTAAAATTTAAGCTAAAGAAATATAGAAATTATAAGAAGAATTTATTTAGATTGATAGACCATATAAGTCTATATACAAAAAATAATATTCCGAATGAGGTTCAGAACGACCTTGATAAAAATGGTCTTACAAAGAATGTTATTTTTAATATTATTGAATATATTAATAAGAAGGAATTCTATTTCAAAGGTCAGATATTTGACAAAGCTATTGATATTATCAAGGCAAATCCTAAAGAACAGAACATTTTTACTCTAAGATTTTCGGAGAATGAAATATCATTCAAAGAAAAATCATTTATCGATTCTTTAAATGCTCAGAGTATTACTATTGACTTGCAAGGAGAATATTCAGCTTTAACGGATGTTTTACAGGATAAAGATGCAAAGTTTTCACCTGAGAAATTAGAGTTCTACAAGTCGAATTCAGCTTTGGATCAAGCTATTAGAGTTAAGCATCTTGTACTGAGTGAGATAGAAGCAAAGAAATTCGAGTTAAAAGATATCATTGTTGTCTGCTCAGATACAAGTTCATTTACGATAATGAACGAGCTATTTGATTCGTCGGGAATCCCGGTCAATTCTTCACATAAATATCTTAAGAATGATATCTCAATTGATATTTTGAAGCTTATCCAAGCAGGTATGAACAATGACGCTCAGACAGTTTTAAATTTCTTCAACCTATACATAGCTGACGAGCCTGTAAAAGCTGATAATATGTTGAGTACTGATATTGAAACATTATCATCAAAACTACTACGAAGAGATTCCGATATTCACTTGAAATTCAAGAGCAATAAATCCAAAGAAACTGTATTTAAAGAATTTCTTAGATCAATCAAAGTTAAAGATGCAGAATATAAAACAGAGAAAGGATTGACAAGACTTTATGGTTTGATAAAGAATATAAAAGATATCTTAAGCCTGAAAATAGACTATGATGTTTTTCAATTCAAACCAACTTTGTTAAAGATATTCGGAGAAAAGTTATTACTCAGTGAAATGATAGAATATCTTTACCTGATTAGCTCAAAGACAAAAAGAGTCAGACCGTATAGAGAACAGAGTGGAATAAATATTTCCATGATGAATGAACCTCTACCGGATGGAAAGTTCATAATTTTCACCGACCTGATCGAAGGTGTATTTCTAAAGAGTTCCAGTACAATAAATATCTTAAATAAAGATAGTTATAAGATGTTTTATCAAGAATTATATGGAGTAGATCAGGATATTGCACTACTAGAGAATTTTAGAACTTTTATTTCAGGGAAAACAGAGAAAATAGCTTTTATACTTCCACTATGGGGAGATGATATAATCGTTTCAACACATTTGAATAAAATCCTGGCTCAATTTCCAAAGAAAAAAATGGACATCAAGATAGCCGGAGATATTCATGGTTTAGATTCAGATTCAAGACTGAAAGATATTCCATTCAGTCTCACGGTGAATGATATCAAGGACGATGAGAACAGGTTAAAGAAGATCCCAGTAATGATCGAGATGAATAATCTTGTCAAGAGTTAATTGTCAATAGAGTTTAAAG
>WTAK01000185.1 GCA_013139625.1 Candidatus Delongbacteria bacterium
ACCGAAAATAGCAGTTACAATACCTACAGGAAGCTCAGCGGGAGCTAGAATTACCTTAGAAATAAGATCACAGATCAGTAACATAGATGCTCCGGTTAAAACTGAAGCTATCAATAAATGTTTATAGTTTTTACCTACGAATGCAGAAGCAATATGAGGAGCTATAATACCTACAAATCCGATCGGACCGGTAAAAGCCACGACAGAACCTATCATAAGTGATGTAACTACGAAAAGTACTTTCTTAACCTTATTTATTTCAACACCTCTGCTAATAGATAACTCATCACCGATGCTTAAAAGGTTCAATTCGTTTCTATAGTTGTAAATTATTATTGATCCAACAATGAAAAATATAGCTGTATTAATGATCGGAGTATAACCTATCACATTTAATCCACCCATAGTCCAGCGAGTGATCTTAAAAACATTAGCCGGATCAGTTGTATATTGAAGTAATAATATTATGCTGGCAAAGAAAAAATTAATTACAACGCCGGTTAAGATCATAGTGTTATCTTTAAAACTCTTGAGAAACAGAGAGATGAGATAGATTATCAGAATAGATACAATTGCTCCTGCAAATGAAAAAACAGTAACCAGTGAAAAACCCAGTATAGAAAATGATAAAGGAGAAATAATGTATAAAGTAGCACCTAAAGATGCTCCACTTGCCGTACCTAAAGTAAAAGGTGAAGCTATCGGATTTCTGAATAGAGATTGAAATACTGCACCACTCATAGCAAGAACACCACCGGTTATCAAAGCTAATAACGCTCTTGGCAATCTTATTTTGAAGAATATTTCATTGATCGTATCAGAGTTAAAAATGTCAGATGGAGAAATTATAGAACTACCTAAAAATAAATTCATCAAAAAGAACACGATCAATATTATGAAAAGTATTATTATTTTATTTGTTTTACTCAAGATCATATCACTTATCTTTTAATTATCATTCGATTCTTACTAATTGGATGTTGAATATCTATAAATTCCGTATCATACAAATTACTGATCTGCTCAGTTCTAAGCTCGTAAGTATTCTCCAAGAACTCCAACTTTCCATTTTTCAAGGCAGCTATCCTATCAGAATATTGCAAAGCTTTATTTATATTATGGGTTACATTAACGACAGTTATGCCCAAATCTTTATTGATGCTGGAAATAAGTTCACTGATCTGCTGAGCATAGAAAGGATCTAGAAATGTACCCGGTTCATCAAATAATATTATTTTTGTATCCTGAGCAATAGCTGATGCAATATTTACCCTTTGCCTTTCACCACCACTTAAAGTTCTAAGTTTTCTATTCGAAAATTCAACAATATCTGTTATCTCCATGCTTTTCTGAACCTTGTTTTTATCTTCCAAGCTTATTGATGAAAAAGAAGAGAAATAGGGATAGCGACTGAACATTATAAAGTCATAAACTGAGTAATCATTGATAATAGGAATTTGGGTCACATAAGTTATCTGCTTTGCGAGTTCTTTTTGAGCAACTGATCTAATGTTTGAACCTGAGATAATAATATCACCTGAAGTATGATCGATTATTTTACACATAGATTTCAACAAAGTACTCTTACCTGCACCATTTGGACCTATGATAGAAAAGTATTCACCTTCTTTGATATCGAAAGATATCTCAGAGATGATATTCTTATTGTTAAGATCGACACCGATATTTTGGATGCTAATTAATTTCATTATTATAATTTTCTCGCTATGAGCATTTCTGCAATGATCAATAAAACCAAAGCATATAGGAAGATAAATGAATAATTGTTTCTTTCAACAGAAAAAATATTATTCTTTGCGAAAGTATCAGGGTCAATAAATTCAAATCCATCTAAAATATCTTCATCGACAAACTCATTATTCTCTCTAATATTGTTTACAGCAATATACTTTATAGGAATATCACCCTCATTTTTCAAAGTATAGAATCCTTGCTTGTCTAAGAATACACTTTGCTTCTGAGCAGAAGAATTTGAAACTTCATTTGACCTTGGATCAAATAATTTAATACCTTTATCTAATGAAATGTCATCCCCGTAATCATAGCTGATATTTGAACTTATATTTGTCTGACTGAGATATTTGATACTATTATGAATTAAAGGGACGATAAAACCATTTTCGATAATATTTGACAGTTCTTTATCAAACCCTGAGCTAAGTAAGATGATTTTTCCATTTGAAGCATTTTTTTCAAGTATATAAGGAGAGTTATTTACCTCTGCAATGATATTCCAACCATCTGTTCCCAAATCAAAATAGCTATATATTTCCATACTATTAGGATCAATATCTTTTATGAATACCTTATTGAATATCGGGTGTTGCTTGGATATAATATTTATACTTGAATAAGAATCTGTAAATTTGTTAACACCTTTGATCTCCGGCAGATCAAGATTAGGTATTGCATTTGAGTTGTAATCATTTAGATTTAGATCTTTCCCGTAAGCAATGAAGATCGATTTACCTGATCTTAAGAAATTGCCAAGTTGAGATACTGTATATGAACTTAGTTTTTTTAAGTCTGTAAATAAAATCATGTCGTTATCTGATATTTGTATTGAGTTAATATTATTAAAATCTATCGTTGTCGGTTCAAACAATGAATCTGAAGAAGTATTCATTAAAACAAGCAGGCTTTTTACGACAATATCTTCTTTATTACCCACTATAAGAGTTTTTATTTTTTTTGTCCCCGATATAACGAAATAAAATACGTTGTTCATCGAATTAATATCATCTTCAACTTTAAAGAACATTGGAATATCAGAGATAGAAATATTCGTATGATCAATTATTACAGTTATTTTATTTGAATCTTCAAATTTTAAATTCTCGGAATAGATCTTAGTACCTTTTTCATAAAGTTCTAAGTTAACTCTTGAACTCTGACCTATCTCTTTACTGGAAATATAACAAGCTATTTGGTTTCTTACATTGATCTTAATTGAGTCGATCGAAATATCATTTTTTTCTTTAACATCTACTGCATCCTGAATAAAGAACTTTGAATATTTTTCAGAAGATTCGATAAGTTTATCATTTGTTTGCATTTTACCATCAGAGAAGATCAGAAATTCTTTGTTTAATTCCATATCCTTCGATATGAAAAATGAATCTGCTTCCCAAGTTATACTTCCCAGATCTCTTTGCATACCTGTCACAGTGATCTCATTTAGAAATAACTGAGCATCTTTTTTAGAACCAATGAATTTTTTCGTAGGATCTGAAGTATTTATAGAAACTTCCGCTTTTTCAGGAACGTCATTAAGGAATTTTCTCAGAGAGGACACCGACCTGTCAAACAGGCTAAAATTCTCATCCGATAGAGTCATTGAAGGACTTGTGTCTAGATAAATGTATAAGGATGTATCTAATTCGGGGTCATACTCAGATCTTTCACCCAAATAAGGTGCCGCAAAGAACATTATAATGCTCAATACTATCAATGTACGGATGATCAATAATAGAATATCCTTAAGCTTAGTCTTTTTATTTACTTTCAGAGCTAATTCTTTCAAGATATACAAACTACTGAAAACCATCTGCTTAGGTTTCTTTCTGAATATCAGATAAATGACCAATGGAGCCAGTATCAGAGGTAGGAAATACAGATATTGTGTGTATATAAAAGTCATTGAATATCTTATAATTAATTGAGTTATAATTTAACCAATCAAATAAGAAATATCAATAAAGTTTGTGGAATATATTTAGGAGGATTTATAGATATAGATCATAGAAGTGCATAAAAATAAGTTCTTTATTTTTGCACCGGTATTTCAAGGAGTAATATGTTATGAAGAAAGGAGCTTACAAAAGGTAAGCGACTTGAATGAATAATGTATTACGACGCGGAAAG
>WTAK01000075.1 GCA_013139625.1 Candidatus Delongbacteria bacterium
AGTAAAAATGAAATTTAAAATTATTGGTGATGAGTCTCAATACGTAGATGAGTCTTATGAGAAGACTGAACAGTTATTTGTTATAGATGACATAAAAATAATGTATACCAGAAACCCCATACCAATCAGTCCAACTAATATTACTGCTTCACAAATAAGTAATTCTATAGAGCTCACATGGCAAATGCCTGACTCAAAAGAAATGGACAAAGAATTAGATGTTTTCAATGTTTACCGAGACGGAATAAAGATAGATCAAACAGTAGAATTATCATTTGTTGATAATAAAGTAAGTAGTTACACTACCTATCAATATGCGATTACAAGACAACTTGATTTAGACTATATGAAAGAAACTTCTGCATTCGACTGTAATATAAACATTACAACAGATTTAATCTTATTTCCAATGCCTGTTAACTTTAGTGCAACATTAGGTACTGGTACTGAATATAATTGTGTTACCTTAAATTGGTCGCCTCCGAGTGAAGGCATAATAGAATACGATATATACAGAAATGGAGTATATTATAACTCAACATTAGATTCAACATATTTTGATGCCTACTTACCTGATGGTGATTATAATTATTATCTAATTGCAAAGTACAGTGATCCTGTTGGTGAATCATGGGCAACTGATACAAAAAGTGTTAGCATAATACCTCCTATAATACCTGTTGTTGAGTGTTTTGAAAATGGAGGAGTATCACCTGAATTCTGGACTTCCGGTGAGTATGAAACGTATTTTTATCCCGATCATGATAATTTATGGAAATATGTAACTATCAATCCTCAAGGTTTACAAGCATACGATGGTAATTATTTTGCTAGTATGGGAGTAGGTCCATTTACAAGTAAGCAAACTCCTGATAGTTTAACTGGGACAGATTATTTAACTTCACCACAATTAGATTTAACTGGTTATGAAGATATTAGTATTACATTTAAATATTTGGTTCAGAGTAATTTTACAGCCAAGAATAAATCTTTAAAGAATTGGTTTAGAATAAGGTATTCAAATGAAGATTTTTGGAATCTTCCAGATGGAACTCCATACATGAATGTTTGGAATACAGTAGGGATTTATGAATTTGATTTAACTGAAGAATCTGGTGCAAATACCGAATGGAAGTCAATTAGTATACCTGTTAGTAATGATATTCTTACTAATCAAACTGCCTTCCAAATTGTAGGTAATATTGAATTAGAAGATGCAACTCAATATTTATGTTATAACATTGATAGTTTAGTGATCGATGGTACAATTGAATTTGAAATACCTACAAATTTAATCATAACGAATGAGAATCCAAATATAAAACTTATTTGGGATGCTGTAGCTGGTGCAACATGCTATAAAGTATATTCATCTGGTGATCCTTACGGAACATTCACTGAAGATACATCCGGTAGTTTCAATGGAGAAGAATGGATTGCACCACTCACTCTTAATAAGTTGTTTTATTATGTGATAGCATTGAATGCATGTAAGAACGATGTTATCAAAAGCAATACTCGAAATATTGAAAGGTAAATCAAATTAGGACTTTTTAACAAAAAACACTTAAGCCTGTTGAACCTTAAAAAGGACTAATAAAAACAGCCCCGATTGTATCGGGGCTGTTTTGTTACTATCCAGAATTTTAATCTTGCAAAGTTCAATAGTAAAGTATATATTAAAAGTGTAGAAATTAAATGAGTAAACACAAATAAATTTATGGAGGATACATGATAACTTCTCAAAGAAGAATTTTACTTGTTCTTTTTGTTGCAGTATTACTTATGTTTTCACGTTCACATCTGCTTTTTGCCCAAAAAACGGGTAGTGGAAATAGTGTTGGTAATACTGATATTGTTGGAGATCAAGAGGGTGAAAATGATTTAGATGCTGATTTTGATGACGATGCAGATGAAAAGATTGAAGTAAAGAAGGTCGTAAAAAAATCAAAAAAGTATAGAAAGAAAAGATCTAAATTATCTCCTGAACAGAAGAAGCAAAAATTGATCGTAAGGGAATTGAAAAGATTTGCAAACGCAAAAAAAAGTATTTCAAACAGAGAAAAGAAGGCAAAAAAAATACTTAAAAAGGTAAAAATAGACCGAGAAAGAGAATTGATCAAACACGATAGAAGGATTCAAGAAATTGAAGAGATGGAATTTGATTAAACTCCATTAGATCTTAACTCTATGAAAAAGCTACTTTGGTAGCTTTTTTTATTTATTGAAAAAGAAATGTCAGATTTAGCTTGAAAAATGGCAAATAAAGTGTTAGAATTATACGTTGATAACTGTGCCGTGAAAATAAGGATAACTTTATGGGTCGAAAAAAGATTTTAATTATAGATGATCAGCCTGAAATTCTTGATGTACTTTCTGAAATTATTGAAATTCTAGGACATGAAGTATATGCGATCACAACAGGTAAAGATCTAGATCGAATTTTTGATGCACATGATATTGATATAGTCATCTCTGACTATCAAATGCCCGATATGACCGGATATGATATTGCAAAAATAATGAAAGATAATTACCCTAAGGTAAAAGTATATATAGTTTCAGGGTATCATAATATTCTCTCAGATGAAAAGATGTTGAAATATGGTGTTTGTGGACTTTTGGATAAGCCTTTTAAAATGGATGAATTAAAAGAGATATTGAAGGATTAGATTGAAGAATATAATTGGAATAATACCTGCTAGATACAACTCTACTCGCCTGCCAGGCAAACCTTTAAGGTTAATAAATGGAAAGAGTATGCTATTGCGTGTTTGCGAACAGGTTGAAAAGAGTAAGTTTATCAATAAGATTATCGTAGCTACTGATGATGATAGAATTTATAAACATATGATTTCATTGGATAAGTCAGTTGTTATGACTTCAGTAGATATTAATTCAGGTACAGACAGATGTTGGGAAGCAGTTAAAGATATTAATTGTGATATAGTCGTAAATATCCAAGGTGATGAACCATTGATCGACCCTGAAGTAATAGATAAAACAGTAGAAGCTTTGTTAAATTCTAATGACGCAGTATGTTCAACTCCGATAAAAAAAATTAGTGATAGATTAGAACTAAAAAATGAGAATGTAGTTAAAGTAGTGAAGGATGTTAATGGCAATGCTTTGTATTTCTCAAGATCAAACATTCCTTTTGAAAGAGTTGAAACAAATTTTAAATTTAAGCATATTGGGCTTTATTGTTTTAAGTATGAATTTTTGGAAAAGTTTGTAAATATGGAAAGAACACCTTACGAAATATCTGAATCGTTAGAACAGCTTAGAGTATTAGAAAATGGGTATAAAATAAAATGTGTAGAAGTGGATTACGACTCCATTGGCGTAGATACGGAAAGTGACCTTGAAGTTGTAGAATCCATATTAAGTAAAAGAGGATATTGATGGACATCTTAAAAAATATCAATTCACCATTAGATATTAAGACTTTAAATAATAAAGAATTGAAACAACTCGCTGAAGAAACAAGAGAATTTATAATTGAAAATGTAGATAAGACAGGGGGGCATTTGGCTCCAAGTTTAGGTGTTGTTGAACTAACAATTGCTCTTCATAAAGTTTTTGATATGCCAAAAGATAAGATTGTTTGGGATGTTGGACATCAAGCTTATGCACATAAGATATATACTGGTAGAAGAGACGTCTTTCATACAAATCGTCAATTCAAAGGGATTAGTGGATTTATCAAACCTTCTGAATCGGAATACGATTCATTTGCAGTTGGTCATGCTTCAACATCTATTTCGGCAGGCTATGGTTTTGTAGAAGCGGCAGCTATGAAAGGTGAAGAAAATAATGTTATTTCGGTAATTGGAGATGGTTCCATTACCGGTGGATTAGCTTTTGAAGGATTAAATAATGCGGGAGCTTCACAAAAGAAATTTCTTGTGATATTAAATGATAATGATATGTCTATTTCGAAACCTGTTGGAGCATTGTCGAAATATTTAGCAACATTATTGTCTGATAGGACATTTAATAAATTAAAAAATGAAATATGGAATATTACAGGTAAATATAAACTTGGAAGACCTATCAGAAAGGGACTTTCCAGAATTGAGAAGAGTGTTAAAACACTATTAACTCCGGGTGTATTGTTTGAAAAGTTAGGCTTCAATTATATTGGCCCAATAGATGGTCATGATATTGGGGCATTAACAAGAGTACTTGAAAATATTAAGAATGATATTTCCGGTCCGGTATTTCTTCATGTGATCACTGAAAAGGGCAAAGGTTTTAAAGCTGCAGAGCAAGATATTAAAGGAACTTACCACGGTGTGTCACCGGGAATACTAAATAATGGGTCGTCAAGTAATAATGGATCATCAAATAAAAGCTCTAAACTTAAGTATCAGGATGTTTTTGGAAAAACAATATGTAGATTAGCAGAAAAGAATGATAAGATAGTTGCTATAACTGCGGCAATGAAAGTAGGCACAGGGCTTTCGGATTTTGGAGATAAATATCCTGAACGACTTTTTGATGTTGGTATTGCGGAAGAACATGCTGTAACATTTTCAGCGGCTTTGGCAATGGAAGGATTTAAGCCTATTGTAACGATATATTCAACTTTTTTACAGCGTTCATTAGACCAGATAATACATGATTGTGCACTACAAAAATTAAATATGGTTTTTGCATTGGATAGAGCAGGAATTGTTGGCGAAGATGGACCTACTCATCATGGTGTTTTCGATCTTTCTTATCTCAGGTTTATACCGGGTTTAATAATGATGTCACCTAGAAATGAGAGGGAACTTCTAAATATGCTCTATACTTCGGTGGAAGAAGATGGGCTATTTGCTATAAGATATCCAAGGGGTGCAGGTACCGGAGAAAGTATTGATGTTGAACCTGAAAAAATAGAGATCGGAAAAGGCGAAAAACTAGTTGATGGTAAAAATATTGCATTTTTAACAATAGGAAATATCACTAATAGTGTTATCAAGGCAGTGGATATTCTGAAGAAAAAGAATATTAGCTGTTCGGTTTATGATATGAAATTTATTAAACCGTTGGATGCTAAGATTATTAAGGAAGCTTATAACAACCATGATTGTATTATAACAGTGGAAGAGAATTCAGTTGTAGGTGGGTTCGGTAGTGGTATCCTAGAGAACCTTAACAGGCAAGGGATTTATGATGCTAAGGTCAAGATCATAGGTATTGAAGATAATTTTGTAGAGCATGGTAGTATGGAGGAATTGTTCAAATTGTTGAATTTTCATCCTGAGGGATTAGCTAAAACATCGGAGACCTTTTTTAGCAACAAATAACTTGCATTATGTAACTTAATGTATTATATTCGACTTGTAATATAGTTGAGGCTTTGAGAAAGTGGGAAATATCCCACTTTTTTGTTAGATAACTAAACATGAACGAAAGAAAAATGACACTATTAAACAAGATAATACAAGCTATAGAGCCCCTTGCGGTTAAGTACGGGCAAGAATTAGTTGAAGTAACTTTTGAAGAAAACTCTCATGATAAAAAACTGAAAGTTATTGTTGGTTCATTAAAAGGGGTCGGAATTAAAGAGTTAACCTCGATTACAAAAGAGTTTAATAAACTAAATGAAGCTAATGTGATAATACCTTTTGATTTTAGCTTAGATGTAAGCTCACCGGGGTTAGATAGACTATTACAAACAGGGTCTGACTTTAAGAGAAATATTGATAGAGAAGTTAGTATAAAGCACAAAGGTGAGAATGATGTAATGCACAAGGATTCAGGAACAATTTTAGAGGTTTCCGGAACGAATGTCACTATCCGTGTTAGTAAAAACGAAAACAAACAGATACTAATTGAAAATATAATAAAAGCAAAATTAGTTATAAAAATCGGAAAAAGAAAATAGGAGTTAAATCTAATGGATGCAAGTGAAGTAGTATTAGCGGTCAAAGGAATATTAAGAGAAAAGAAAATAGATAAATCTAAATTAAGCGAAATTGTAAAATCCATATTTCTAAGTATTTTAAAGAAAAAATTTAATATCGATGAGGAAGTTGATGCTGAAGATTATTTCAGTGTAACATTTAACATTGAAACAGGAGATGTAGAGATCATACATGAAAGAATTGTTGTTGAGGATGATGATTTCAATGATCTTGCCAGTCAGATCAAACTATCAGATGCTTTAAAATTGGATGAAGATGCAGAAGTTGGTGATGATGTTCCTGAGATCATAGATTTTGATTCATTCGGAAGAAGACATATAATCGCGGCAAAGCAAATCTTAGCTCAGAAGATTAAAAAAGTTGAAAAAGCAAATATATTTGAAGCATTTGAAGAAAGGATCGGTGAAGTAATAATGGGATCAGTTCATCAGATTACTCCTCGTGAAATTAAAATCAACTATGATGATGTTGAAGTAATAATGCCTAAATCGGAATCTATTTTTAATGAAAGATACAGAAGGGGAGAATTGGTCAAAGCAGTGATTAAAGATGTATATTTTAAGAATCAAGATGTTAAAATCATTGTCACTAGATCAGATAAAGAATTTATCGAAAAATTATTTGAATTAGAAGTTCCCGAAATAAGTGATGGCATCATACGAATAGTTAAGATGGCAAGAGAACCCGGTATCAGATCAAAAGTGATCTTAGAAACTTTAGATAATCGAGTTGATCCGGTTGGTGCTTGTGTAGGTCAGAGAGGTGCCAGAATTACAGCGATCGTATCAGAGTTGAATAAAGAGAAAATAGATATTATCCAGCAAATAGATGAACCTAGAATGTTTATTACAAGATTATTGGGCATAAAGACAGAATATTCAATTGATATTAACGAAGAAGAAAAAACAGCAGATATAATTATACCCGATTCAATTGAAAAGGATGTTTTTGGTATAAGAAATACCAATGTCAAGTTAAGTGAAGAAATTTCAGGTTATAAATTTAATATTTCAACTGAAAGTAAATTTAATGAAGCAAATGAATTAAAAATTCAAGATGTTGCTGAATTAAACGAGGAGTTAAAGTCCAGTTTGATGCAGATTGATATAATTACGGCAGATAATTTCTATCAAAAAGATAAATCAGAAATTATAGAAATTGAAGGGATCGATGAAGATATCTATAATTTCATAAAAACAACTTTGGATAGCTATTACAGTGATTAGTATAGAGGAAATAACTTTCAAGAAGATATCATCACTTTTACATTTTTCAATGAAGAGTCGTAATGCCGTAGTGGGATATAATTCATTACTTGTTTCAAAACCAAAACAAATAGGATTGATTCTTATTGAAGAGGGAACAAGTGAAAGTTCAATAAAGAAGATAATAAAGCATTTTCCAGATACAATAGTTAAGATAATTCCGGAAGAAAATGGGCCCGGAAAACTGATGGGAAAGAATGGTATAAAAATCTTAGGTATTAAAAGATCAGAATTTGATAAAGAGATCAACAAACATTTAAAATCTTTGGAGATATAGATTAGATGAAAGAAGGCAAAAAAAGACAAGTTATCAAGATAGCAAAAGAATTAAATCTTGCTTCCAACAAAATACTTGATTTTCTAAATAAAGAATTAAATTTAGATACTAAAAAAGGTATTTTGACCAAGATCAAGGAAGATGAATATATTTCCGTTCTAAAGAAATTCAGTATTTCTAAATATAGCGAATATACTAAAAAAGATGACGAAGCGGAGATCTTTAAAGCTAATATGCTTAAAGATAGAGAAACAGATGTTGTTTCCCGAATCTCTGAGTTAGATGATATCTTATCAATGTCTGAAGAAACTATTGAAGCTAATCGTAAAGGAAGAAGATCAAAGAGAAGAATTAAAAAAGAAGATACACCTGTTGAAGATATAAAACCTGTAACTGAAACAAAAATAGAAGAAAAGAAAGTATCTGCAAAAGCAGAACCGAAAGATAATACTTCTAGAAGACAGGTTAAGAAAATTGAAGAAAAAAAGGTTGTTGCATCCAAAGATACTAAAGGTACTTCAAAACCGGAATTTCCTAAAGCTAAGGCAGCGCCGGCTAAAGATTTTAAAAAAGAAGATAAGAAACCTTTTAAAACATCAAAAAAGGGCGGCAAGCCTAAACCAGGTGGTCAAACTGCTGAGCAAAAAGAGAAGGAACAAAAAGAAAAAGAAAGAAAAGATTCTTTAAAAAGAAAAAAACATAAGACAAATTTTGTTCAAAATTCTGATTATAGAGGACCAAGATTTAAAAGAAAAAAGAAAAAAACAAAAGTTGATAAAGAGCAAGTTAAAGATTCGATTAAAGATACTTTAAATAAAATGAAAACTGAGTCTAAATCTTTTAAGAAAAAGAAAAGAAAAAGAACTCAAGAAAATGGTGAAGTAATTGAAGTAGAAGTTAATGTTTTAACAGTTTCAGAGTTTATTTCAACTTCTGAACTTGCAAATAAACTAGAAGTTGATGTTTCTGATATTATCGCAAAATGTTTTAGTATGGGAATGATGATGACCATTAATCAGAGACTGGATAAAGAAGTTATCGAATTGATAGCGACAGAGTATGAATTTGAAGTAGAATTTGAAAGTGAATACGAAGAAGAATTTTTATTAGATCAAGAAGAGATCACAGAAAACATGACTGATAGACATCCTGTTGTTACTGTAATGGGACATGTTGATCATGGTAAAACATCTTTGATCGATTACTTAAGAAAAACTAAAGTAGCAGCTGGAGAATCAGGAGGTATTACTCAGCATATTGGTGCATATGTTGTAACCTATAAGGATCAGAAGATCACTTTCTTGGATACGCCGGGTCATGAGGCTTTTACTGCTATGAGATCCAGAGGTGCAAAGATCACTGATATTGTTATTATTATTATAGCTGCTGATGATAAAGTGAATGCTCAAACTAACGAAGCTATTGATCATGCTTTATTAGCTCAAGTACCTATTATTTTTGCAATAAATAAAATGGATAGGCCAAATGCCGATCCTGAAAAGATAAAGACACAACTTTCTCAAAGAAATATTTTGGTAGAAGATTGGGGTGGTAAATATCAATCAGTAGAGATTTCTGCTAAAACAGGTGACGGTGTTGAAGATATATTAGAGGCAATACTTTTAGAAGCTGAGATGATTGAACTAAAAGCTGATCATATTTCTAATGCAAGAGGAAGCGTAATAGAATCAAAACTAGATAAAGGATTAGGCCCTGTTTCAACGATCTTAGTACAAAGAGGTACTTTGAAAGTCGGAGATATCTTTGTTTGTGGCCAGTACTCAGGAAAAGTAAGAGCAATGCTGGATGAAAGAAAAGAGAAAGTTCAGGAAGCAACTCCGGGTTACCCTGTGGTTGTATTAGGTTTCTCAGGTACTCCAAATGCAGGTGATACTTTTATCGTAGTTGATTCAGAGCAAGAAGCAAGAAGTATCGCGTCTAAGCGTTCTCAAATTAACAGGGCTCATGCTCATCATAAAGTCGAAGTTATAACACTTGATCAAGTTTCTGACCAGATCAAACTGGGAGACATCAATTCATTGAATGTCATATTAAAAGGTGATGTTGATGGATCATTGGAAGCAATAAGTGATTCTATTATGAAATTATCAAACGATGAAGTTGCCATCAATATTCTTTCGAAAGGTGTTGGTGCAATTACGGAAGGTGATATCCTTCTAGCAGAAGCTTCAAGTGCCGTAATTTTAGGATTTCATGTAAGACCAAATATTAAAGCAAAAGAGCTGGCATCTGTTAAGAAAATTGAGATCAGATTATACAGTATTATTTACAACTTGATCGAAGATATGAAGAATGCTTTAGAAGGATTGTTAAAGCCACTTATAACTGAAGAATTATTAGGAACTGCAGAAGTTAGAGACTTATTTAAAGTACCTAAAATGGGTACAATCGCAGGTTGTTATGTTACTAATGGAAAAGTTATTAGAAATGCGAAATTGAAGTTAATTAGAGAGAATCTTGAAATTTATCAAGGTAAATTATCCTCATTGAGAAGAATGAAAGATGATGCAAAAGAAGTAGCATCAGGATTTGAATGTGGTATTGGTATTGAAAAATACAATGATTTCAAAATTGGTGACATCATAGAAGTATTTGAACTGAAAGAAACTCAAAGGAAACTTGATTAATGAGTAATTTATCGAAGATAAAAGGTGGGATGAGATAATGAGTAGTTCATCAAAAAGACAAGGTAGGATAACTTCCGAACTAAAAAAAACGATCTCAAAGATCGTTCTCATGGACCTGAATATACCGGAATTGAATTTTGCTTCGATCACAAAAGTTAAGATCAGCCCTGACCTTTCAGTTGCAACAGTTTATTTTTCATCTTTAAAGAAAAATAAAGAAGATATTGAAGAATTAGAAAGGCTGTTTAGAAGAAATAACAAAACTATAAGAATGAATCTTGGTAAATATATGAGTTTACGATCAACTCCGTCTCTTAGATTTTTCTACGATAATACTTTGGATAGCGTCTTTAGAATTGAGGAGTTGTTGGGAACAATTAAAGATAAAGAAAAAAGCGATGAAGATACTGAAAGCGACGAATAGTCGCTTTCTTCTTTTAAGAGAGGATATTAATGAATAATATAATAAAACAAATTGGTGAATTTATATCAGAAAATAACAATTTTCTAATAACGTCACATTTTTCTCCTGATGGAGATAATTTAGGTTCTTGTATTGCTTTCCATTTAATGCTGAAAAGCTTGGGGAAGAGTTCCATGATAGTTAATGAGGATAAGCTTGTAAGTAGATTTGAATTCCTGTTAGAAGATAAAGCTACAGCATTTAAGCAATTCTCTGAAATGAATGTTGATAAGAAATATGACAATGTAATAATCGTAGATACTGCGAACATTGATAGAATTGGTAAGGTTGCTGAGTTATTCTCAAAAGATGTTACAATAGTAAATGTTGACCATCATTTTACGAATACTAATTTTGGATCAATTAACTTTGTAGATGGAAATGTGGCTTCTGCATCTCAGCTGGTATTACAAATATTTAAAAGCAATGATCTTCCTATTTCCAAAGAAGTATCTGATGCGATTTTAGCAGGAGTATTATCAGATACAGGTGGATTGAAGTTTAGAAATACTGATATTGAAGTAATATCTAATGTTAAAGATCTAATGGGATACGGTTCAGACATGGCAGATATTACGAACAGAATATTTTCCTCAATGAGCTACTCGGAAATTATGAAAGTAAATAAAGTTACTTCTGAGATAAAATTATATAAAGAAGAGAAGATAGCTATCGCTTATAATGATCAGCAAAACAATCCCTTAGAAGAGAATGAACCTGTCTTGATGGTACTTAATTCAATTGCAGAAGCAGATGTATTCTTGTTCGTAAGAAGAGTGGATACTCATAAATTAAAAATTAGTTTAAGATCAGATTCTGATTTTAATGTTTCGGATTTTGCAGGACAATGGGGTGGAGGTGGACATAAAAGTGCTGCAGGAATGAGATATTCAGGTACTTTTGAAGAATTTGAGAAAGACGTGTTAGAGAAGTTGAAAATCGAAATTACAAGGGGCTAAAGCCACCTTGTCCCAAAAATACGTAAGGGAATGCTCCCACGCCTTCCCGAAACGATTTAAAGAAACCGAGAAAAAATAATGAAAGAATACCCGATTATAAATAAAGATTTCAACCCTGATGATTTATTATTACTAGATGGATTCATAATCCTGATCGATAAAGAAGATGAATGGACCAGCTTTGATGTTGTTAAGAAGTTACGAGGTGCTCTAAAAGTAAAAAAGGTTGGGCATGCAGGTACTTTAGATCCTTTTGCTACAGGTTTACTTGTAATTCTCTTCGGAAAGGCTACAAAGACTGCTGATCATCACACTTCTCAGAATAAAACATATCATTGCTTCGTTAAATTAGGTTCTCAGACAGATTCATTTGATAGGACGGGAACTGTGACAAATACTTCGGACTCTATTCCTGATAAAGATAGTATTACAGAAGTTGTCAATAGTTTTATTGGAACTCAGGAGCAATTACCTCCGATGTTTTCAGCTATAAAAGTTAATGGTAAACGACTTTATAAATCTGCAAGAGAAGGTATTGAAGTAGAAAGAAAGCCTCGTAAAATTACGATTAGTTCAATTGAAATAATTAAGATCGATAATGATATTATTGAGATGGTTGTTGAATGTACTAAGGGGACTTATATTAGGTCATTGGCTGATGATATCGGGACTAAACTTGGGTGTTATGCTCATCTGCAAGAACTGAGAAGAACTCAGTCAGGTGATTTTAGGATAGAAGATTCTTTTACGGTATCAGAGTTGTTGGAGAGGATCAAGACAGAGAAACGTTCGGACTGATAGATGATTACGTTAGTGTCATTTTGCCATAGTTGTAAAAGTTTACAACGGATATGGCAAAAAGCTGTGGTGATAAGCCTAGTTAAACTCTCCAAGTAACCATTGATATTTTGCCAATGTTGTAGGTCTGTAGTAGTTTTTATCTGTATCTTGGGACTTTCATCTATTTGGTTTGTTTTGATTATTACTGTTCACATTGGCACATTATCATTTTAAGAATAACATCTTCCTACATTCTTTTACATCATCGTCAACTTCTAGTAGATAAAAATACATTCCACTATTGATATCTTCAGCCTTAAAAAGAGTTTTATGGATACCAGTAGAATACTTTTTGTCTATAAGTTTCTGAACCAACTGACCGGAAGAATTGTACACTGTCAATTTCACCTGTCCTGATTTAGGTAGGGAAAATTTAATTGTAGTAACAGGATTAAACGGATTGGGATAATTCTGTAATAAAATAATTTCTTCTGGTAAATTAGATTCATCGTCAATACCAACCCATAACTCATTCAAGTATGGGTATCCATAATTATTATATGAATTTATTGTCCAGTAATCATTGGTTCCATTAGTGGTTTCACCAAAAAAATCCCAACCTGCATCAGTGTAAGTATATATTGTCTTCATTTCCGAAGTTTTTTTGGAAGTACCTCCCATACTCTCACT
>WTAK01000031.1 GCA_013139625.1 Candidatus Delongbacteria bacterium
GTTATAGTGAAAAATCTGATCATTGATGTTGCTCCTACTTTTTATCATCAGTAACATAATAGAATGATTCTTCCAAAAGAACCTTATCAATACTTACTTCGTATTTTTCATAAAGTTCTTTTTCCCATTGCTTGACTTCTTTGTTTAGCTTTCTTGCTTTCACTGAATTACTGATCATAACTTTAACTTTCTCAATAGGATCATAACCTTCAGGATTTTTGTACTTTTCCTTATTTCTCTTATAAAAATCTTGAATTTCTGCATCGCTTACTTCAATTTTAGATTTTATCATATTGACTAAAGTTTTTCTATAGATAGGAATTAGTGTTCTTTTAGCTTTTTTTATCAATTCAGGTCTTTTGGTGTAACCAAGTTGATCAGCATATTCTTCCAACATCTTAATTTTCAAGATGTTCTTTAGCACTGCAAGGACATTATTTAAGTTTTTCAAAGGAGGTCTTTTTCTAATGTCGACAGTACTCAACATAGTTAATAAAGTATCAATATCCAGCACTACACCACTAAAACTAGCTAATACTTTTTTCCTGTCAATCGTTGAAAACTTCGAAATTGGATCTTTATCTGTGCCTTCAAATTCTTTTTCATTTTTCCTATATTGTTTTACCAGTATCTTAATACTCAAGGTGTCTATTTTAACATTCAGCCTTGGCATTAATTTATCTAAAAAAATCTGGCTTTCTTTAGAGTATTCTTTTCCATACTTTTTAGTCAATTCTTGAGCAATTATACTCTTTTCTTCATCGAATGGTTTTAATTTTTTATTTGCTTTCTTATCCGAAAGAAGTGCTACATGATAACCATATTTAGTTTTGAAAGGTTTAGAGATTTCACCCTTTTTTAACTTTATCATTTCATTTTCGAATTCTTCGAGTAGATCATATGAGTGAAGCCATCCAAGGTCACCACCATTTACACCTGTTTTCTTGTCATCAGAATATTTCTTTGCCAATTCACTAAAATCTGCACCTAAAACCAGCTCATTGTATACTGAATCAATTTTGATTTTTGCTTGCTTTAGATTTACTTTTTTGCTTGTTGCAATTAAAATATGCTTCGGCAGATATTTGATCTTTTTCTTCTCATATGTTGCTTTAACATCGCTTTCACCGAATACTTTATTTTGAACACTATCGACAATAAGATGATTTACAATTGCATCGTAATATAGCTTGTTGTGATAAGCCGTTTCAACAGCCTCCACAGTATCAAGTCTATTTACAATCGCTTGATCTTTTATAATGTCGTCCATCAACATTGAGTTAAGAAATCTAACTCTCTGCTCTACCTTACTATTTACTGCTTTCAATTTATCTCCATCGAATTCTCTGATCAGCATCAGATTTTCAAAATCAGAGAAAAGCACATTTCCTACTGTAGAAGTAGCTATCATCTTAGAGTTATTTGAACTTTGCTTACATGAAATTAAAGTTAGTATTATCGTTACTATTATGACTGCTTTGAAAAATCTCATTTACTTGCTCCTAAACATTTGAATTTAAGCCTAATTTTTAAAACTTCCTTAATATAGAATATATATATATATATAACAAGAGAAAAAATATGCGTAAATAAAACTATTTTTCTAATAAAAAACGGGATCTATCTTAAGGAAATCGTTTTATTAAATACTAGATTCTCTGACGAAGAATCTTTCATATCAACACAAAAATAACCAACCCTCTCAAATTGAAATCTATCTTCAAATTTTGCTTTAGAAATACTATCTTCAATTTTACAATTCTTATGTATTTGCATAGAGTTATGATTAACATATTCCTTAAAATCTATGTCTTTATCTTCCAAAGGGTTCTCTTTTGTAAAAAGTCTATCGTCTACTCTTACCTCTGCATCTACCGAATGATCAGCTGACACCCAATGAATTATACCTTTAACTTTTTTATCATTTACTTTCATACTCTTTTGAGAATCAGGAACTAAGTCACAACACACAGCATCGATCTCACCATTTGCATTTTTAATTATCTCAGTACATTTTACGATGTATGATTTTCTTAGTTTAACATAGTTCCCTGGAGATAGCCTAAAAAACTTACTATCTGATTCTTCTTTGATGTCATCTCTTTCAACATATAAAGTTTTTGTAAATTTCACCTCTCTAGTTTCTGTATCTTCTGAATTAGGAAGGTTCTCTAGATTGAAAATTTCACATTTATCTTCAGAATAATCATTTATTATTAATTTCACCGGATCTATCACAGCCATTACATGAGAACTTGATCTTTTAAGGTTCTCTCTAATATAGTAGTCAAGGGTTGATATATCTATTACACCTTCCTTTTTACTCGTACCGATCTCAGTTACGAATTCTCTAATCGCTTCTGCAGGAACTCCTCGCCTTCTTAATCCTATAAGAGTTGGTAGCCTTGGATCATCCCAACCAGTAACAATTCCATTGTCAACCAGTTCTTTTAATTTCCTTTTACTTGTTACGGTATTAGTTAAATTCAAGCGTGAAAATTCTATCTGTCTGCTATGAAAGATATCTAACTCTTCAATAAACCAATCATACAATGGTCTA
>WTAK01000170.1 GCA_013139625.1 Candidatus Delongbacteria bacterium
TAAGAAAGAAAATTGCATCATGGCTATTCTATAAATTTTCGCAAAGAATTACAAATATAAAATACGAAAAAGGTTTAGGTGTTTTTAGAGCTATGAAAAGAGAAGCCGTTAAAAATTTGATAAATGTTCCAGAAATGACAGGAACTGTTTTAAGTTTACTATATTGGTCAGGAATTAGCTATGTTTCAGTTCCGCTAAAAAGAGATAAAAGATTCGCTGGAACAACAGGATATACTCTAAAAAAAATGTTTAAATTGAGCTCAGAAAGAATTTTTTCTTATTCACTATTCCCGATGAGGTTAATGACAAATACTGGGCTAATTATTGGTTTTTTGAGTATTGTTGTTGGACTCTTCTTTATTTTTAGGAAATTTTTTATTAGTGAAGTTTTACCAGGGTGGACTTCATTGATTGTAATTGTTTCTTTTTTATTCGGCTTGAATTTCATATTTATGGGATTACTCGGTGAATATATTGGGCGTATATATTTGGAAACAAAAAAAAGACCTAAATATGTGACAGAAACTATTTTGGATTCATTAAAAGAGGATTAATCTTATGAAAAAAATAATCATTTTAGGTGGTTTAGGTAATGGATCAATCATAGCAAATGCTATTATTGATGCCAATAAACAAGGTTTTCAAGAGTGGGAATTTGCAGGATATCTCAATGATCGTGTTAATACTGGTGAAAATATTCAAGGTTTCAAAGTTGTTGGAAGTTTAGCAGATACAAAAAAATTTTTGGACAAAGGCTACTATTTTGTAAACACAATATTAAGAATTGATGGACAAAAAGAAAGAATAGATCTTTTTGAAGAATTAGCAATTCCAAAAGAGCGATTGGCAACCTTTATTCATCCAAGAGCATATGTCGCTACTAACGTAATATTAGGTGCGGGAACAATAATTATGCCAAATGTTTCAGTTAATTCTGGTGTGACATTTGGAAATGGATGTTTGATTTTAAATGGGGCTACAATTGCACACGATATTACTTTTGGAAATTATTGCCATGTTGCCTCCCAAGCATGTTTAGGAGGATATTTATCTATTGAGAGTGGAGTACATATTGGTTTAAATGCTACAATTCGTGAAAATCTAACTATCGGTAAAAATTCAACCATCGGGATGGGTGCTGTTTTGACAAAAAATGTTAAAGAAAATGAAATTTGGGTCGGCAATCCAGCAAAATTTCTGAGGTATGCTAAGTGAAAAAGCTTGTAATAATTGGCGCAAGCTATTTGCAGCTACCCCTTGTAAAAAAAGCGAAGGAATTAAATATAGAAACGCATGTTTTTGCTTGGGAGGATGGGGCGGTAGCTAGATACACGGCTGATTATTTTTATCCAATTTCTATTGTTGATAAAGAAGTAATCCTTATTAAATGCAGAGAAATCAAACCTAATGGAATTACTTCAATAGCTTCAGATTTAGCTATGCTTACAGTAAATTATATTGCTAAAGAATTAAATTTAATTGGGAATTCTCTGATTTGTTCTGAAAATGCTAGAAACAAATATACAATGAGAAAACGATTTGTAGAAAATGGAATTAAGTGTCCAAAATTCATTAAAGTGCGAGAAAACCATAATGCCAATATAGAAGGAATGCAATTCCCGTTGATTGTAAAACCAATGGATAGTTCTGGAAGTAGAGGTATAAATAAGGTTGATTCGATAGAAGAAATAGATGAAGCAATTAATAATGCTGTTCACTATTCTTTGAGCAGAGAAGTGATTATTGAAGAATTTATTAAAGGAGAGGAAGTCAGCGTTGAAATAATTTCTTATGCAGGGAAACATTACTATTTAACTATTACAGATAAAGAAACAACAGGATCTCCTTATTTTGTAGAAACATCTCACCATCAACCATCAAAATTTATTCAGAATCTAGAAAAGAGTATAAAAGATTTAACTTTTCGTGGTCTATTTGCTTTGCAAATAGAAAATGGTGCTTCTCATACTGAAATTAAAATTACTCCAAATGGTGAGTTATATATTATAGAAATTGGGGCAAGAATGGGAGGCGATTTAATTGGTTCGGATCTTGTACAATTATCAACAGGCTATGATTTTGTTAAAGGGGTAGTAAAAATAGCCTTAGGAGAATTTGAAAAACCTCAAAAATACAAGAATAAGTTTTCTGGAGTTTATTTTATTTGTCCTAAAAAAAAAGGCATCATACAAAAAATCATTGACACTGCCTGCGATAATACTACTATAACACATAAAGAGCTTATTGTTCAAATTGGAGATAAGGTTGAACCAGTAAGAAAAAGTATAGATAGAAAGGGTTATTATGTATACGGGAGTACCGAGAAATTGGAAGATAAAAACTTAATTAAACTAGTAATAGAGTAAAATGAAAATACCTTTTAATAAACCGCTGATAGTAGAAGATGAATTCGATAATTTGAAAAAAGTCTTTGAGAATGATAGATTTGCAGGAAATGGAGATTTTTCAAAAAAATGTAATAAGGTTTTAGAAAATAAAATTGGATGTGCGAAATCAATTGTTACTTCCTCATGCACAGATGCTCTTGAAATGACGTCACTTTTGACAATGATCGATCCTGATGATGAAGTGATTATGCCTTCGTTTACTTTTGTATCTACTGCAAGTGCATTTGAGTTAAGAAGAGCAAAAATTGTTTGGTGTGATATCAGGCCTGATACTAAAAATATTGATGAGAATAAAATAGAAGAACTTATAACGTCTAAAACAAAAGCTATTGTGGTTGTACATTATGCAGGTGTAGCATGTGAAATGGATACGATAAAAGCAATTTGTAAAAAGCATAGTATTTATTTAATTGAAGATGCTGCTCAATCAATTGATTGTTACTACAAAGGAAAGCATCTTGGAAGTATCGGAGATTTGGGAACTTTAAGCTTTCATGAAACTAAGAACATACATTGCGGTGAAGGTGGAGCTCTTTTAGTCAATAATTCATCAATGATTCAAAAGGCAGAATTTATCAGAGACAAAGGGACAAATAGAATTCAATTTTTAAATAAGAAAGTGGATAAATATACTTGGCACGAACTTGGTTCAAGTTATTTGATGTCTGAGTTACAAGCCGCATTCTTATATTCTCAATTGAAAGTTTCTGAGGATATCAATAAAAATAGATTAAAAAGCTGGAATCTTTACTACAAATTACTATCAAAATTTTTACCAAAAGAAAAATTACCACAGATTCCAAAAGAATGTACTCATAACGCTCACATATTTTATATCTTAGTTGATAATGAAGATGTGAGAGAAAATTTAATAAAATATCTCTCAGAGAAAGGAATTTTGGCCATATTCCACTACATTCCTTTGCATCAAGCTCCATACTGGAAAGATAAATATAAAAATATTAATCTTCCAATAACTGAAAAAGTCAGTAAGACAATTATCAGATTACCACTTTTTTATGGAATAAAAGAAAATGAGATCAGATACATTGTAGATTCGATCCATCATTTTTTTGACAAATAGTCATTTCTTTTTCACTTTTTATCTTTTTGCCTTATTCCCTATTAATACTTATATTGTAAAACTATGCGTATTATATGCACGTGCGATGGATAACTACAAGGAACTAAATGCCTGTAAAGATAAAAATAAACGAAGAACAAAAGATTCTTCTGCGTAAAATAGCTGCAGTTATAGCTTCAAAGGGTATGGCCGTTCCTACAATTTTCTTTTTAGAATCTGTCCAACCATTGAATTATATTGGTAGTCAGGTAATGGCTTACGTAGAACCTTTTTTAACCTTTTTCATTCCCAGAGATGCCTACAATGATATACAGAAGATTTTAGAACAGAGACAAGGGATCAACTATTTTCTTTCTATACTTGAGGATGAGGAGTTCAAAAAGCAGGAGCACGATAAACAAGTTAGACAGGATATTAAAAATCTGAAGAAAATGGAAAAAGTTGCTTTGCAAGAGAAGAAAAAACTTGAAAAGAAACTGAAAAAGCAAAAGGAAAAAAAATGAAAAAACTAGTATTTTTAATGATAGTAATTTTTACCTTTAATTTATTTTCAGATGGATTTTACACACCTGCCAAAGAAAATAAATTTTCTCCGCGAGCTGAAAATTTTATTAATTCAGGGACAAAAGAGAATAAAGCATTTGTAATATATTTTACAGATAAGAATATTTTAGACCAAAAAAACTATGAAGAAGCCATCTCAAAAGTAGAGATCAGTGAAAAAGCTTTAAAGAGAAGAGCAAAGACTTTCAAAAGAAAAGAAAATTTAATCTCGTTCTCAGATCTGCCAGTTTATCAGGTGTATATTAAACAACTTAACTTGGAGAATATTAGATCTGAGTCAAAGTGGTTTAATTTTGTATCAGCAGAGATCACAGCAGATAAAGCTATTGAAGTTTCAAAGCATGATTTTGTAAGATACATTGATGTTCTTCCATCGAAAGCGAAAAAGTTAGACATTAAATCTATAGAGGTAAAAACTTCTAAAGACCCTCGTTTTTATGGTAATGCATTTGATCAAGTAGACCAGATAAATATTCCTGCCGTGCACGATCTTGGCTATCATGGAGAAGGTGTTACTTTGTTGATCATTGACACCGGCTTCAAGAAAGATCATGAAGTGTTTGATAGTCTCACGGTAATAGGAGAAAGAGACTTTATATTTGATGATGATAATGTTTCGTTAGATACAAATGATGTAATAACTTACCAAGAAATGCATGGAACTGCATGCTGGTCTATTGTGGCGGGTTATAAGCCAAGTACACTAGTAGGACCTGCTTATAGATCGGATTTTCTTTTAGCTAAAACAGAAGATTATCTAAATGAGAGTACACTTGAAGAAGATTATATGGTAGAGGCTCTTGAGTGGGGTGAGGCTTTAGGAGCGGATGTAACTTCAATTTCTTTGGGTTATAGTGAATTTGATGACCCATTGGAAAATTATACTTACGAAGATATGGATGGCGAAACAACAATATGTACCCTGGGAGCAAAAAGAGCTGCATATCTAGGCGTTGTTATTTGTAATTCAATGGGTAATTCCGGAGGAGATCCATGGAAATATTTGACAGCTCCATCGGATGCGGATAGTATCATTTCTGTAGGTGCAGTTGATCTATCGGGGAATATAGCAGTATTTTCTTCTTACGGACCAACTTATGATGGTAGGATAAAACCTGAAGTAGTTGCGATGGGAGTTAATAACTCGCATGCTGTATATACTTCAACCAGTTCTTATGGTACAGGATCAGGCACATCATATTCTGCTCCTTTAACAGCCGGAGTTGCATGTTTATTACTTTCAGCTCATCCGGAATGGACAAATATGGATGTAAGAGAAGCAATGATGATGACAGCTGATCGTTCAAGTAATCCTGATACTGATGGTCGATACGGATGGGGTCTTTTAGACGCACTTGCAGCTGTAAATTACGATACAGGAATTGAGAACACCCAAAATATTATTAACGGTGTACAATTATACAATTATCCTAATCCTTTCAACCCTGAAACAACTATACATTACACAGACCTTGCGAAAAATTCGAAGATAAATGTTTATAATATAGGTGGAAAATTAATTTCAGAATATTCAAATTTATCAGGTTCTGGTAAAATAAAATTCAATGCTGAGAATTTACCTGCGGGAGTATATTTTTGCAGTGTTTATAATGAGAATATGATGAATACGATAAAAATGTTGTTACTAAAGTAGTAAGTTGTTCTTAATTACATCAAAATAAATTGAGTGAATTCACTCGGAGGTTATATGAAAGTAAAAATAATTATTTGGGCATTGATACTGATCTGGTTTATATCTTGTTCAATTCCATCAGATCCTACTGACACACTTACTCTTGAGAACTACAAGATAAATATTGTGTTTGATAGGGAAACATTTGAATTTGATACTTTAACTTTGGATGTTGAGCTGGATCCGATAGCATTCCCTGAAAGTTTGAAAGTAGCTCCAATAAGGGATTCTACGAGTCAGGATTTTAATGACTTTGTAGTTGAAGGTGGAATGAAGTCAAAATATGTGCAATATAATGATGGTGCGACATATCCTACGGGTACAGATATTCTAGAAGGCTCGTATACCGATTCGATTATAAATATACCTGATAATGCTCAGTTCCTTTGGGCTAATATTGATAGTATGAGAGTGAATTGTAGCGTAGTGAACAACTACAATGAACTGATCTTTGATTCATTGAACATTGTTATTCTTAGGCATGATTCTCTTTATCTAGGTGTACCTTTTTCACCGGCGATTAGGACTGTGGCGGATACTACATTCTACGATTTTCAACCAGGAATTTCCAAGATGGATTCTTTACTTCTTGATAAAGTATGGATAACAAAAGATATGACCTTAAGATTAACTGCATATAATCAGGGATTGACCCTCACACAACCTTTGGATGCAACTCAAAA
>WTAK01000470.1 GCA_013139625.1 Candidatus Delongbacteria bacterium
ATACAGTGGGAACTTATGATGTGACGCTTATTGCTACGAATGCTACAGGATCAGATGATGAGATAAAAACAGGATATATAACGGTATCAGAAATAGAAAATATGGCTCTTCAATTTGATGGTATTGATGAATATGTAGATTTAGGTACCAATGTGATAAACCCGGGAAATATTTTTACAATAGAAGCATGGATACTATCCAATCAATTAGATGCGAATTGGCATGGGTTTTTGGGTAATGCTGATGGTGCTTCAAACGGTGATAGATCACCAGGTCTCTGGATTTATAATGATACAGGATTACATTATGGATTTGGTGATGGTACAAATTGGAATAATGCTGACGCTCCAGATGTAATAACACCAGGTGTCTGGAATCATATTGCATGGACTTTTGATGGTACAACATCAAAAATATTTGTGAATGGAGAGGAAAAGCAGAGTCATACTACCTTCTCTGGCAAGACACCGATTAATCCTATTCGTTACATAGGCAAAGTGGATTTGCAATTTAAAGGATATATTGATGAAGTGAGAATATGGAATGATGTTCGTACGCCAACGGAAATAGTAGATAATCAATATACACTTGCTGATCCTGCAAGTGAAACCAACTTACTTACTTATTATCAGTTTGATAAGATGTCAGGAGCTGTATTACCTGTTATTAAAGGTGCGGACGATGGCACATTAATCAGCATGGAAGATGAGGACTGGGTAGTTGCAGATTACTACTTATATCCACAATCACCTACAATACCTGCAAATGTAGTTACAAGTATATCTGGAACAGATCTTGTTATTGATTGGGACGATTCTGCAAATGCAACAGGATATGATGTTTATTCGTCAGATGATCCTTACGGAGCATTTGCTTTTGTAACTTCAGTTGTAGCAAGCACATATACTGTAGCTGCTGACCAATCTAAGCTCTTTTACTATATAATAGCTGTGGATAATTCGAAAATAACAACAACTAAAATAAACACGAAACTAAATAATGAAGTAAGATAACAAAAATATATTAGGACTTTTAACAATAAAACAATTAAGCTTGTTAAGCTGTATAAAGTTCTATAAAAAACCCTCGATATCTCTCTTCCTTCGAGGGTTTTTCTATTTTTAAAGATTATTATACATTTTATTTAATTTTCGAAAATTTTTCAAGTTCTTTCAATCTATTCTTATAAAGCACATTTGGTATTTTTGAGTATAGCTTAGTATAAAGTTCAATGGTATTCTTTTTATTAAGCATATAGTTATCCTTAATTACTTTTTCGATAGATGTTACATTTACCTTAGTCTTTTTTGCATGATCAAAAATGTATTGATACAAGCTACAATAAAGGAAAGTTAGTTCTGCTTTTTCTTCATTTTCGGTATCGTAATATTCTATCTCTGAGTTTATTCTATTAAAGATATTAATTAGCTTCTTTTCTTCTGATAAGCGATTTACTTTTTTTACTTCGCTAACGAAAAGTAATTTTAAAAATTCAACCTTTAAGCTGATTAAATTTACTATGAATTTTGTTGATGTGTATTCTATCCGATCATTCATTTTTACAAATATTTGATCAATTGCTATGATTTTCTTTAAATTAAACTTCTGAAAATGAATATTTATTTTACATATCAGACCTAATATATATTGATTGTTATCTTTAAGATAATCAGCAAGGAAGATCGCTTTATCAGCATATTCTTCAGCAATGTTATATTTTTTAAGTTCGAGATAAACTTTAGAAATATTTTGTAGAGATCTTATCTCAGTTTCATGATCCTTGATCTTTTGAATAGATGGCAATACAGATTTAATAATACTTATTGCTTTATCATATTTACCTTGCATAAAATATACATCAGCTAATAACACTGTATTACGATTCAATAAAAGTATATTTTTTCTTTCAGACGAAAGTTTGATCGCTTTTTTAAAGCATTGGATTGATTTTTCGAAATAACCGATCCTAGAATAATAAATTCCCAGATGGTCTTGAATTTTGATGTCATAATTATTAATGTGATGATATTTCGAAGTTGCAATAGCTTTTTCACAGTATAACCTTGTATCCTCAAATCTATTTATTGATAGGCAAGTTCTTGCAATAGTTGTTAAAATTCGTATCTTTAGGATTGGATATTGATTACTAATACGATTTAGAACATGGTTGTAAATTTTTAATGCTGTATTAATTTCATCCTTACCTTTGTAATAGTTTCCTAACAACATTTTTGCTCTTAAATGATTTTCAGTTTGAGGATCTGTATTTTTGATTACAAATTTTATTATCTTTAAAGACCTTTCCCTGTTTTGAAAGGCTACATCCAGTTGTACGATCTTATTTAATAATTTCATTTTGAAATTGTAGAAATCATATTTAGTTGAGTATTCAATACCTTCGATCAATAAATCTCTTTCTTTTTCAATCAATCCTTTTGATTTATAAATTGTGATCAAACCTAGAAGAGTGTGAAGTAAGTTTTCAACAATGTTTTCAAATTGCAACTTTGCCAGATCTGTGTTTTCTTTTAAGGATGCTTCAATCTTATTAATATAGAATTTTGATAATGACCTAGCAGTTAAATAAATGCTTTCTGATTCATCGTATTTATACTTATTTTGTGCTTTTAAACCGATATCTTTGAGGTATAAGATAGTTGAACTTGTTTTATTTATCTCGGCTACAAGTTCATCTTCTGATTTCTTTGAGTAATCTGAGCTGAAATAATCAGTACTATTCTTAATTTCGGATATTTTTGAAATATATTTATCTGTAATGATTGGAAAACTTTCACAGACAAGTTTTTCGATTTGCTTATAATTCACTGACTCGGTAGAATCATGATCTTTAGAATTTATAAGATTATAGTTAAACATTACTATTTGAGCAAAAATTTGATATGAAAATGACATTATTGAATTATTAATACTAAATCTCTGAAATAAATTATCATAAAGGTATTTATAAGGATTTTCACTTCGGTTAATGAAGAAGTCAGATCTATGGCAGTTGTTTATTATATTACACCGATATTTATCTTTAATGATTTGTTCGATAAGATCATTGGATGATAATTTTATTGATGAAGAGATTGAAAAATTACAAGTTAAATTAAAATTACTTTGCATTAAATGTTCAATAAAATATTCAAGGAATATAGCAATTGAAATTGATGTTCTTTCGTGAGAGAATGAGCAAAAAGTTATTCCGGTAAATCTTTCTTCCAGTAGAATAATATATTTTGAAAATTTATGATCTCTTTGATGAAATAGAAATTTGATCTTTTTGATCGAGACAAAAAAATCGGTGAATATCTTGAGTTCTATATTCTTTTTATCTGCTATATTTGGTAGTGATTTAGTTGTATGTGAGTTTTGATTTAATTTTTTATAAATTGTAGTTAATGAGCATTTTAAATTCAGAGTATCTTTTATCTTTTTTGCCGAGAATTTTGGATGTATTAACTTTAGTTCTAGAATCTTATCCACTATTTCATCAGGGATTTTATTTGTAAATTTCTGATGAATACGAGATTTGTTATGCAGTCCTTCAATTCCATCGACATAATATCTTTTCTTCCAATTTCTAATTGTTTTACGATCAAGGTTAAACAGATCGGCAGTCTTACCAATACCTATCTCGTCTGCGATATTGATAACGATAAATTTTCTTTTAGTTCGATCGGTAAATTTTTTAACCATTGTAACCTCAATTGAGTGCAATATTAAATATAGCTCTAAAATTTAAAAAATAAAATGGGTATTTATAGTATTTAAAAAGTGTTTCGTATTCCATGTGCGTATATTATTGCCTATATTGAATAAAAAACAGAGGGGAGGAAAGATAAATATGAAAATCAGGATGTCAATATTACTTCTGTTAGCTATGCTTGTTATGAGTTTTAATTCAAGTGCACAGACAGTTATTTCAGCAGGAGATACTTGGACTTACGATGATACAGACACAGATCTGGGAACAACCTGGAGAGAAGCGGCATACGGTGACCTTTCAAAAGGTCCAAGCCCGGCTCATTTCGGTTATGGGACAATAACCGGAATAGTAAATGCAACGACTGTAACAGCAAATCTTGCTTGTTATTACTTCAGAAAGGACTTTGTTTACAACAAGACAGGATCTGAGACAGGTTTTGAGCTTGAGATTATGTATGATGACGGTGCTGCGATCTACATTAACGGAGCCGAAGTACACAGGACAGCTCTTATGCCTACTGCTTACCCAACAGAAGTCCTTTTCACAGATGAATGTACTGGTTTTAGTACTGAAGGCGCCTGGGATAGTATTATACTTTCTGTAGACGATCTGGCTGACGGTGCAAATACCATTGCAGTTGAAGTACACAATGACAGTCCTGCAAGTTCTGATATAGGATTTGACCTTAGGCTGACTGCTCTTACAGGCGGAGTTGATTATGCAAAACATATCCGCTGGGGATCATCTGATTCTCCGCTTGACGGATTGACAGTTACATGGAGAAGTGTGGGTTCTGCTGATAAGATCAAGTGGGGTTACACTACTGACCTATTACAGGGAGAGTTCACGGCTTCAACCCATGCCGGTTATGAGGAAAATTTCCACGATTATAATTTTGGAACTGTTACACCTGCTTCAATAATATATTATCAGATCTGGGATTCCGCTAACAGCGAGTACGGTAATATCAAGCAGTTCAACACTGCACCGGCAGAAACAGATCCGTATACGATACTGGCCATGGGAGATAGCCGTACGAATGCTGCCAGCTGGACAAGTGTTGCTAATGCAGCGAATATTCATGATGCAGCGGCAGTTGTTTTTACATCAGATATCGTTAATGACGGAAGTGTTTTTTCGGACTGGAATGCCTGGTTTAACGCTGGCGAAAGTTTCATAGCTGACAAACTGATCTACCATTCAACCGGTAACCACGAGTATTACGGCAACGGAGAAGACATTTATCCTAATATCTACGTACTGCCGGAAAATAATCCCGAGAGTTCTGAATTATACTATTCGTTTGAGTATGCGAATGCAGTTATCATTTGTGTGAATTCGGAAACTCCCACCAATTCAACTATGTTAACATGGCTGGATAATACATTGGCTGCCAATGTGAGTAAAACATGGAAGATAGTCTTTTTTCACCGTCCGTTCTATTCGACAGGTACTCACGGAGGTGAGATGGATTCGTATCTCGATGCATGGTGGACGAAGTTTGATACTTACGGCGTCGATCTTATATTCAATGGCCATGATCACATATATGAGAGGAGCGTACCCATAAACAATGGTTCCGCAGTTGCAGAATATGGAAGTGAGCCCGGGCAGGGAAGGTGTCAGATAATTACAGGCGGAGCAGGCGCTCCATTGTATGCTGCAGGTAATGATTGGTTTGTTGATAACAATGTAGAAAATAAGCTGCACTATGTAAAAATGGATGTTGACGGTGTGAATATGACTGTTAATGTATATGATAATAGTCAATCTGTTATTGATCAATTTGTTTTAGCAAAATCTTTTGACGGTGTAGCTGTAACAAGTCCGATATCTGACAAAATTTTAGCACCAAGTGGTACAGAAGATATTGATCTATCGGCTGTATTTACTGATGCAGAAGGAGATCCTCTTACTTTCACTGTTGAGAGTAATTCAGATCCGTCAAGAGCTACAGGAAATATTGCAGGAAATATACTTACTATAACTGCCGGTAGTACTGAATATAACGGAAGCACTACAATGGTAATAAAAGGTGAGGATGTAGCTCATGCAGAATCTGCTAATGATACATTTATTGTAAATATTGAAGGCAATGAGTGGGATGGAGCTTCAATTACTCCATTGGACGTGAATATTATAGTACCAGTCGATCAAACTGATTCTGATATAGTTACAATTACCGCTGGTATTCCTCCTGTATTGAATTTTATAGGTGGGATCAACTTTATATCAAAGAAATTAAGTTATACAAACGATACCTTTGTTCCAAATCCGAATATTGACAGATCTCAAGCTGAATCGCATGAATCTGGAATTCCATTTGAAAAAGCTACTGCACCAAAAGCTGCATGGGATCAGCAATTTGCCTATGATGTATCTACGTCATCCGGTGTATCCGGTCTGGCAGGATGTGAATCCGATGGTAACTTTATCTATTCTACTTCTTGGAGTTCGGCAGACCTTGCCAAATTTGGAATGGACGGTACATATATTGAAACTTTTACGATTGCAGGTGTTACCGGTCTTAGAGATCTTGCTTATGACGGTCAGTATTTCTACGGTGGAGCTGCTGCTAACGATATTTATGAAATGGATTTCACATCCAAAACACTCGTAAGCACAATTACTTCCCCTGTCGCTGTGAGAGCAATTGCTTATGACGATGCTAATGATGGGTTCTGGGTCAATAATTGGGCTGAGGACATGACTTTAGTTGGCAGAGATGGTTCAACTATTGACACTATGACCGGGATACCAAGCTGCTATGGTGCTGCTTATGATAATTGGTCTGCAGGTGGACCGTACCTATGGATAAATAAAGGTACTGATGCAGCTTCAGGTGCAACTGCCACACTTGAGCAATTCAATATTGCAACAGGTGCTACTACAGGATTTATATTCGAGATCTCAGCATTTGAAGTTGCAGGTGGTTCTTTTGTACAACCCAATATAATACTCGGTACTGTAACTATTGTTTCTTTAGCACAGGGAGAAGCACTTTACGGTTATGAATTATGTGCGAGTGAAACTTGGTTGACTTTGTCGAATGGTTCAGGTGCGGTCACTACAGGTGCAACTCATGATGTTACATTAAACTTTGATGCTACAGGTTTTACAAACGGAACAACTAAAACAGCTACACTTACATTTATGGATGAACATGGTAATGAGTATTCTAATCCTGTTAATGTAACCATGAATGTCGGAGCAGTAACGAATCCTGATATTACTTTGTCTGCAGCGATAATAAATACAACCGCAGCTCCAGAAGGAACAGATACTGACTCTTTTGATGTGGGAAATATCGGTGATGCTGACCTTGATTATACAATTACGCATGAGTACACAGCGAAGAAAGCTACCATCAATGTTGAGACAAATGATTTTGAATCAGGATTGCTTTACACAAACAGTGGATCTCAATCTTGGGCAATAGCTTCAGAGTTGACAGTAAGCTGTGCGAAGGCAGTAGGAGGCGGGGTTCCTCTATCCGATGCAGTACTTACTTCAGGATCTTTTGATGGCACAATATGTACTAGCTTATCACTTGATTTTGATCAGATAATATCTGTTAATAGTTCTAACGGTCCATCATTTATTGTAGAATATTATAATGGTTCTGCTTGGGTTGAGATATACAATGGGGTAGTATCTACAACTGCTTCACAATCACTACCTTTGCCTGTACTTACAGCAAATATGCAGATCAGATTTACCGGAAACTTATCTACTAAGGGCGCGGTAGATACATGGAGTATTGATAATATAGTAGTTTCCGGACCTGAGGTCTTTACTTACACTTGGTTAAGTTTTACAAGTCCTCTTACAGGGACTGTAATACCGACCGGAAGCACTACGATCAATCTAACATGTGATGCGGCAGGACTATTGGAAGGAACTTATACAGCTAATATCAATGTTGGATCAAATGATCCTGACGAAAACCCTAAAGTTCTACCTGTTAGTTTTGTAGTTAGTGGAGGAGTTGTTATCCCTGCAGTACCTATAAACATTGTAACAAGTATATCAGGAACTGATTTGGTTATTGACTGGGATGTATCTGCAGACGCAATAGGATATGATATTTATTCATCGGATGATCCTTATGGGACTTTTGGTTTTGTAACAAATGTTGGAACTAATCAATATACAGTAGCTACGGATCAAGCAAAATTGTTCTACTATATTGTGGCAAAGAATGCAACTAAGAAATAATTGGATATTTAACAATAAAAAAGGAGGGCAAATCGTTAGGCGATTTTTCCTCCTTTCATTTAAAGGTAATATTACTTAGTTTTAAGAATATAATATCATGATTTGAGGTGATACAAATGAGAAAAAAAGGTAAGATATTAAGAGTAAAGCAAGGGTATAATCCGAATTCCAGTTCAATGGGATCGATCATATTTGCGTTTCCGGCTGCTTTAATGGGAATCGCGGCTGGTTTTAGTATTATTTCCGGAATAATAATGTCAAAGTTAGTCAAAAAAGATACAGGCGAACAAGCAAAAGAGGTGAAAGAATAATGAAATTATTCTATCTGATACTTCCAGTAGTTCTACTAACTCAATTGATATTTGCTACCGAGAATGTTGATAAAACTAATGATTTTATCAAAACAAATTTTTCATTATTAGAGATCGTAAATGATATAAATTCTTCCGAAGATCAAAAGTTGGAAGCACTAATAGAACTTGCAGAAGGATATGAGAAGTTTGCTGAATATAATCAAATGTCGAAAAATTTCTACAAAAAAGTGCTACGAAAAACATTACCTGATGACTCTCCTTTTAAATTGAAAGCTGTATCGGAGTTAGATCGAATAAAAGATCTGGAAGAGGAGTATAAGCATATTGATAAATACTTATTTACTCTTAAAGTCAAATCCAGCAAGAATAGATCGGATGAAGAAGTAGCTGAAAATATATCTGAAATAGAAAAAACAATTGAGGATAATCCTAAGTATTATAATGTTAATGAGATGAAATTTTTCTTAGCAAAAGAATATATGAATCTTGAAAAGTTCAGTAAAGCTCAAGTTCTATTTAAGAAAATATTGGTTAAAAAACCCTCAATAGATTTAAAAATACCGATTAGTCCTCTTGCTAAAGATAATTATAAAAGATGGATCAAACAAAGGGTTGACAATTTTATTAGATATTCCTTTTTAGTTCTAATAACAATTTTAGTAGTTATGTTCTATATTTCCAAGCCGTGGAAATGGGTATCTTGGAAGCACATTTTATATTACTTAGCTATGATCGTACTATGGTATGTTGTTTATAAGTTGTCATTGTTGATATTAGCTAAAAATTTTACTTTCTCTGATGAAATTATAAAAAAATTGCATGGTGAATCTCCTGCATATATTAGTTCTGAAGTGAATGTGTATGCTTTTCCAATATTAAGTTCTTTCTTTAATTATGTCTTAGTATTACTGACAGGAGTATTTCTTTTTTCGTTGGCAGTCTATAGAAATAAATTCAGAAAGATATCAATAATTTTGAATATTTTTTATACAGCTTTTTTATCGCTTGCTCTTTTTGTTACATTTTCAAATAGAGAGTTGAAATCTCATGGTAAATATTATTTGGAAAATGAGAATTATATAAATTATTTATCAGGGCATTATTTCTTCAGAATTCCGGATATGGAAGCATATATACTGACTAATCCTGAAAGGTTTACTAAGTTAAATAGGAAGAGTATTAAAAATAAAGAATTCAAGAGTTGGGTTGAAGAAAATATCCCAGATAAGAATATTGAAAAAACTGAAAATGAATAGAATTAGTGATATCAAATACAGGTATGAGAATTTCGGGGGTATAATTTCAAGTGAAGATCCACCTTTCCTTGCTTTTGTGGATAGAAATTATATGCTTGATATGGGATTAAAAAGTTCTGAACTCTGGCAGAAAAAAGATTCTATAGGAATTCTGAGTGCCCCTACAGAAGTACATTTTGCTATTACAAACAAATGCTCGGTAAAGTGTTCTCATTGCTATATGGGGTCAGATGTTTCTGAAGAAAACGAATATGATACGAAGACCTTCAAAAGAGCTTTGGATGTTCTGTCTGAAATGAATGTGTTTCATATTGCAATGGGTGGCGGAGAAGCCTTGGAAAGAGAGGATCTTTTTGAGGTTGCAGAGTATGCCAGAGAAAAAGGTTTAGTTCCTAATTTGACAACTTCCGGCAGTATAATGAATGATGAATTGGCACAGAAACTGAAAATATTCGGTCAGGTAAATCTTTCTATTGATGGACTCTACGATAATTATAATATTTTCAGAAAATCACAAGTAAAATTTGATACTATCGATAAATCTATAGACATTCTTATGAGGAATAATATTCCAACAGGAATAAATTGTGTCGTAGGTAAAAGAAATTATGGTATGATCCCTGAGATATTTGAATATGCTTCAAAAAAGGGATTAAATGAAATTGAATTTCTTAGATTTAAGCCATTGGGGAGAGGAATTGATAGATATAATTCAGAAAGAACGACTTATGAGCAAAATATCAAATTGATCCCTTTACTAACAAAGATGTCAGAAAAATATAAAATTATTGCAAAGATAGATTGTTCTTTTGTACCAATGTTATGCTATCATAAACCTCCTAAAGAGTTATTGTACTCAATGGCAACTTACGGATGTGAAGCTGGGAATGTTCTTTTGGGTATAAAAAGCAAC
>WTAK01000077.1 GCA_013139625.1 Candidatus Delongbacteria bacterium
TTTACGATTAGTCAGCCTCATAATAAGGCGAATTTGTGACCAATTCAATTGTGCGAACACTGTTCTCATAATTGTGGATTCTGATTGTGCGAACGTTGTTCGCATATTCTCAATATCTGGAAAAACAAAATAAAATTGTCTATATTCCCAAATGCTTCTGCTAGAAAATCCTTTCCCAAATTTTGAAGTTAATTCTTTTGATAAAGTTTTTATAATTTGTTTTCCATATTCTGCTCGTTCTTTTCCTTTTTGCTCTTCTTCTACAATTCTTTTACCAACTAACCAATATGCCTGCACCATTGCAGAATTTATAGCTCTGTAAGCATTATTCCGTGCTTGCTCAAGAATACCCTTTACATCTGCAACAAAATTATTATCACTATTTTTTATCTTCATGCCTATCTCCGTTGTATTATCATTATTCAATAACAATATACAACGAGCAAAGTGTCAAATAGTGACCCTTTGCTTTTTTTCTTAATATATTTTTTGGATATGAATAAAAAAATAAAAATCTTTTCTCTGTGTCTCCGTGCCTCTGTGAGAACCCTATTTTCTCAAAAACAAATCCGCCAGTACGATCGCAGCAGCGTTTTCCACAATGATCGGTGTCCTCAATGCAAAACAAGTATCATGCCTGCCTTCAATAACTAGGTCGGTCATTTCTTTGGTTTTAAAATTAAATGTTCTCTGTGTTTTCCCAATACTCGAAGTAGGCTTAACAACAACTCTGAAAACGATCTCATTCCCATTAGATATTCCACCATTGATCCCACCTGCATTATTTGTAGCTGTAGTACCTTTAGTATCAATGAAAACATCATTACACTCAGATCCTTTCATCTTTGCAACTTCAAAACCCGCACCGAATTCAATTCCTTTTATGCCCGGTATAGAGAACATAATATGCGACAGCATACTTTCAACTGAATCAAAGAACGGCTCTCCAAATCCTATTGGAATATTAGAGATCCGACATTCAATAATTCCACCTACGGAGTCATTTTCTTTGATAGCATCCTCAACTGCTTTGTCAAAGTCTTTACTTCCGCCAACTTCGATCAAACAAGTACTAAATTTTACATCAGGAATTATCTTCTTAGCAATAACTCCGGCAGCCACAATAGGCAATGTCATCCTGCCTGAAGATTGACCTCCACCTCTTTGATCACTTTGACCTTTGTACTTAATTTTACCGGTTAAGTCAGCATGACCGGGTCTAGGAATATCATTGAACTTATCATAATCTTTAGAACGGATATTTTTATTTTCAAATGAAATTGAGATAGTATTACCTGTAGTTTTACCATCTGATATACCACTTGAAATTTGTGGGACATCACTTTCGATTCTCTGAGTAGTACCTACTTTTCCACTTTTTCTTTTTAAAATATCTGCAGAAAAATCATTTTCAGTAATAGCTATACCTGCAGGGCAACCATCGATATCAACGCCCACGGTTTTACCATGAGATGAACCACTGATCGTAATTTTAAATTTATTTCCAAATGTATTCATTTTAATTCCCTTCCAGTCGAACACTTGGGTTCGACCCTACGTTAATTATCAATTAAATTTTCAAAATCGTTGAAAAAATTCTTATATGATTTACTTACGCATTCTGCGTTTTTGATACTTACTCCTTTCTCAGATATAAGACCTACAATAGCTCCTGCCATTGCTATCCTATGATCATTATGACTATCTATTTCTCCACCAATAATATTGCCACCTTTGATAATCATTTCATCATCTATGATCGAAATATTTACTCCAAGTTTAGTAAATTCTTTCAGCAACACCTCAGCCCTATTACTTTCTTTATATTTCAACCTTGAAACACCTTGAATTCTGCTAACTCCGTTACAAGCTGAAGCTAAAACAACCAGAGGTGGAAACAAGTCCGGTGAATCTGTTGCATCGTAAGTAAATGCTTGAAGTTTCTCTTTAGATACAAGAATTGTGTTTTCTCTGACCACAACATTTGCCCCGACAGACCTAACAATGTCCAAGATATTCTTATCAGGTTGATTAGAGTTTACATTCATGTCCAGTATTTCAACGTTACCCGCAATAGCTCCTGCTACGATAAAGTTACTCGCGCTACTCCAATCATTTTCAATTATAATTTTCTCAGCAGAATAGTTTTGACCACCTTTAATAATGAATTTTTTATAGTTTTTATTCTTGATCTCTACTCCAAAACTCTCTAAGACCTCTAAAGTCATATCAATATAAGGTTTACTCTTTAAATCTCTAACATTTACCATAGAATCCTCTTTTACCAATGGAAGTGCCATTAAAAGCCCTGTTAAGAACTGAGAACTGATAGATCCATCAATATCATAAACACCTCCTCTCAAAGGTTTCTCAATATCGATTGTAGGCCTACCTTTCAGTGTGCCTTCTGTGATAATCCTAAATTCCTTATCCTGTAAAGCTAATATCGGAGTAAACATCCTCAGAGCCAACCCTGACTCTCCAAAATTCAATTCATTAACTACATCTGACCTTAACTCCTCTACGATCCTGAATGCGACATCAGAATCATCACAAGTAGAATTATATATTAACATTGTCTCTGTATTTGATAGAAATGAGGCTGCAATTGATCTTTGCAACATTGACTTAGATGATGGCGGCGTTATTTTTCCTGATACTTTTGAATTAGCTATAAATTTATTCATCAACTATGATATTAAATTAATTATCTCTTTCATTTTTTCTGCACTGAACTGACCTTCAGCTGTTCTTTTTCTATCCTTTGGATATACGTAAGTAAACGGAGCACCTAAGAATGGTGCTGCAACCCTGGAGATCTTTCCCAATTTGCCCATTCCAAGTGCAATAATATCTTTTTTAAGATTATATAAAGACATTATATTTGCATTGTCTTCATTGGAATTAACCTTACAAACGATCTTGGCTATATCAGCATTACTATCAAAGCATCTGTTGATTATGTCTATCATATTCTCTCTATTCGGGCACTTTTCGTAGTTATGATAAGAAACGATAACCTTACATCCTACCATTTTTGCGGCGTTTATCATATACTCTCTCAAATCATGATCACAGGTAAGATTCAGATCTACATACTTTGCACCGAAGTCTATTGCCTTTCTCATTATGTATTTTCTCTCAGAATCATCAAACTTCCCTTCTCTGCAAGTTGCAATAAGGTTCGCTCCAGAGGTAAATATCTTTTCAATCTCTTCCTCTGTGTAAATATTCAGATCCAATCTAATCTCAGCCAATTCAGCATCTTTAATGATCTCTAAACATTCTTCAACCGTTGCTTTTCCAACACTTAAACACATCATAGTAACACCTATCGTTTCTTAATCAACATTGCCTAATAACAATTGTTGTTTACAAACAGAAGTAAACAACTTTTCCAACTCATCCAAATCAACCTTTTCAATAATAGCTTTACCGAGTTCTTTGATCAGAATAAAATTCAAACCATCTTTTTCATTCTTCTTATCAAATTTTATTACTTCTATTATCTTACCAATATCTTTTGGTAGATCAGTCGGCAACCCATATTTTTTTAACAGCTTCTCAATTTGAATAAATACGTTGATGTTAATATAACCTTTTTCTACCGAAATTCCTAATGCTGCAACCATTCCAATGCTTATTGCTTCTCCGTGAGTAAGGTCTTCCGCAAGCTCTATCGCGTGCCCAACAGTGTGACCGAAATTTAATATTCTTCTTAATTCCGATTCACGTTCATCGATAGAAACGATCTTAGATTTCACACAGATGGAATTATATATCAATTTTTCTAATGTTTCCTGATCTAGAGATATTATCTTTTCATATTCTTCATCTAATTGTTCTAATATTGATGGATCTCCTATCACTCCATGCTTAATCATTTCTGCTAATCCTGATCTAAATTCTCTTCCGGGTAATGTCTTTAGCATAGAAATATCACAGATAACAAATTCAGGCTGATTGAATACTCCGATAACATTCTTTAGACCTTTAAAATTAACTCCGTTCTTTCCACCCACACTTGCATCGACCTGACCGAGTAATGTAGTTGAAACAAATCCAAATTCAACACCTCTGAGATAAATAGAGGATACAAAACCGGCAATGTCAGTTACAACTCCTCCACCAACTCCAAGTATGAAACTTTTTCTATCAGCTTTGAATTCTATGAGTTTTTCTATGATGTATTCAATTGTTTGCAGTGTTTTTATTTTTTCACCGGTGCCAATGACTATTGTTTTCAAGCCTTCAAATTGCTTTTCATAAAGTTTGAACACATTCTCATCAGTGATCACGATAGTTCTATCAATATCAATATAATTTTTGATATTAGTAAATTCTTCTCCGATTATGATCTTCGAAATTTTATCTTTTGTATTGAGTGAAATTGTTTGCATTGATTATCCAATAATTATTTCATCCAACGAACGTTTAGGCACGTGATGAACCTGATCCTCATCTCTCCAATACTTAACATCATCATCTTTTATAGGATCAAGAGATATGATCTCCTTTGGTTTTCCGATAGCAACAACGAGTAATATTTTCAGATATTCTGCTATGTTAAGATTCTCTCTTAACTTAATTCTATCTATTGCACCGAACATACAACCACCAAGACTTTTTTCGGTAGCACCAAGAAGAATACTATGAGCTGCAATACCGTGATCAACACCACCGACCAGACCGATATTTGTATCTTCCATAATAACGACAAATCCGGTAGGTTTCTCACCGTCCTCAGGGCCATCCCAATCTTTAAGATCTCCTGCCCATGTCAAACATTCAAATACTTTAGAATTTTTCGGTTCTTCGAATGATAGAATGAATTTCAAAGGTTGCTTATTCGTACCTGAAGGTGAAAGCCTTGCAAGATCAACAAATTCCCTGAGAGTATCTTCCGATACTTTTTCTTCCTGATAGAATCTTCTATAGCTACGATTTGTTTTTATTAGATCCTTTAACATATTAATCTCCTAAATTTTATGAATCGATCAGTATCATAAATTCACCTTTCAGCTCCTGCCTCTTGCAGAATTTATATACATTGGCAGCAGTATCATACATTACAATTTCTTCAGGCTGTGTTGCTTTGTAAATAAATAGAGTTTTTCTGTCATTAAAAATATCCGCAACATCTTCCATTATATCCAATATCCTGTATGGTGTATCCATGAGAACTATTGGTACTCGTAGTGTTTTTAGTTTTTTAAGTTCAGCAATTCTTTCATTCTTTGTTTTAGCTATAAAGCCTGCAAAATGGAACTTACGAATATCTATCGGCGATAAGGATAATAAAGTCATCAAGGCTGATGCTCCGGGAACCGGTACTACCGTAATATTTTTAGCGTAACATCTTTGAAGTAGTATCTTTCCAGGGTCTGCAAACACAGGTGTTCCACAATCAGATATCAAAGCACAATTTTCACCTTTCAGCATAAAATCAAGCACATAATCAGCATCTTTTTCCTCATTATGCTCATTGAAT
>WTAK01000423.1 GCA_013139625.1 Candidatus Delongbacteria bacterium
GAGTCCTTATCACTTATATAAACCTATTTCAATGCTTTTTGTTTGTTCATTTGATTGTTATACAGATTGTGTATATTGCTATGCTAGCAGAGAAAGTAAATATTCATCATTGAATTGGAATGAATTAAAAAAAATACTTCTTGAAGCAATTAATGAATTAAAAGTGAGAGAAATAGCTGTGTCTGGTGGTGATATTTTTAAATATCCATATGTTAATGAATTTTTAGAAATAATATCTGACAATGGTTATTTCCCTGAATTACCAACAAAAAAACCTCTTAATATTACTACTTTGAAATTTTTAAAAAAACTTGGATTTAAAAGTTTTCAATATAGTATTGATTCGTTTGATCCTAAATATTTATCCAAGCATTTAAGTATTAGTAATCCAGATAAGTATATAGATGAAATCATTGAAAGTATTCATAACGCTGAGAAATTGAATATTAAAATAAGTATTAATTCAGTCATCACTAAACTCAATTACAAAGGAATTAGAAAATTCTTAGAACGAATATTGAAATTTAATAATGTTTATAAAGTAAATCTTAATCCAGTTGGCTATTCTCTTTATAAAAGAAAAGAGATGCAAGAACTGATGTTAACAAATGATGATTATGATATCATTGATAAAGAGTGTAATCGTATTTTTAATAAAGCTAGAAAAAAAATAAAATATTTTAAAGAACCTGATAGATTTGGTTGTTGCTGGGGAGAAACTACTGCTTCTGATTCAATACAAGACTATATGGACAGAAGTTTATGCTCGGCATATAGATTGGGATTCGTTGTTTTGCCAGATGGTAAAGTAACAGGATGTGAAGAACTATATTACGATAAAGATTTTATTATTGGCAATTTAAAAAAACAAACTATTATGGAAATCTGGAATTCGAACAAAAGAAAAAACTTACTACAACCTTTACAAAACCAATTTTCTAAAGATAGTCCCTGTAAATATTGTGATGAAATATATTTTAAAGAATGTAATGAAATTAAAGGTAGATGTTGGAGAGAAAGTTTGAAATTTTATGGCAAACATGATTTTCCTGATTACAGATGTCCATTGAGTAAAAATATTGCAAAAGATAAAAATCTAAGTATATCGTTTAATGAATTTATTTGGGAAATTTAACTTATGAGAAAATTTATGTATTTAAAACATATCGTAAATTTGTTGCTAATATTTTTTATTTTTGCGTGTAAAAATGAAATTTCTAAAAAAAATATTGAAATGAATAATGTTTATGACAATAAATTTCATAGTATAGTTTACACTAATTATTCTGATTCTATAATATACCTAAAAAAAATTAACGAAATTAATGGTTTTATTGATGTCGATAACTATTATTACGATATGCAAATTAGCACTGGAACCATAGATAACAGGGATTCAATTTTATATTGCTATTCAAAAAATAGTAATTCTTTTTATAAGTGTAAGATTAATTTTTCAAATATCCTAAAACCTGTACTAGTTACAAAAAAGAATATTGGTCAAGGTCCAAATGATATTAATTACCCGTTCTCCATGGTATATGATAAACACACAAATATCATTTACATATCTGACTTACTAAGTAGGTGTATTTACTTTTACAATACTAATTTTGATGAAATTGACAGAATACAGTTAGAGTTTAGACCCTCAAAATTATCATTATATCGCAATAAACTATCTGTTGTTAACTATGATGGTGCTTTAAATTCAGGATATGGTGGTGTCGAAATAAATTTAAATAATAAAAACTTAACCGAAATATTTACACTCACAGCTACCCTGAGTAATACACTTAATATCGAATTTGATATAAACTCCGTGTTAATGCTATCACTTCTTGATAGTAATACATATTTTGTTGGAAATAACTTTTCATATGAAATATATAAGGTATCTAATGAAAATAAAAATATAATAAAAGCTTTTTCTACACCAAATCTAAAAAAAGGAAAACTTCCAAAACCTAAATTACTAGAAGATGAAAGAGGTAGATATATTCAAGCTCTAGTTCCATATAGAGATTTTAGTATTTCAAATAATTTATTATTTACTTTATCAACTTATGGAAGTACAAAACTAGCAAGAGATAATAATTTATATAGTTTCATTTCTATTTATGATTTAAATGGACAATATTTATGTGAATTTAAACTGCTAAATCCTATTTACAAGGAAACAGCTTGTCTATCGTACGATTCCAATAACAAAATATTGTATTTTTTTAATGGTGCAAACATTATTAAGTACGATTTTATGAAATTAAAGAGATAATTTGAAAAATATTAAAATATACCTATATTCATACTTCAAAAAGTATAATTCTTGGCTATTATTTGGTGGTTTTCTAGCTCTTATCCAGTCTTTATTTTTAATTCCTATGCCATTAGTCACTCGTAGGATTCTTGATACAACAATAGTCAATAAAAATTTAGCAGAATTATTAGTTCTATCAATAATTATAGTATTTGTTTTATTTTTAAACAAGGCAGTTGTTTACTATAAAGGGTTAATTTTTGATAGAATTAACAATAAAGTTATTTTTGATTTAAGAATTGATTTATTAAAAAAATTAAATAAGGTTAAAATAAATAAATTTAAATTATTTGGAATAGGTTACCTTATATCAAGAATTAATGATGACACTGAAAGATTAAGCTCTTTATTCGCAGATGCATTT